>NZ_JBMIRP010000038.1:0-48597 GCF_049202975.1 Ureibacillus sp. MALMAid1270
AGTTCGGGATTTTGCCTCCGGCTTCCTTCAGATTCCACCTCACGATGGACACCCTTGCCATTAGCTAACAGTTCCTACTGCCAAGCCTGTAGTGGACTTTCACCACCAAGTTATAGCCCATGCCGGGCGCACATAAAAACAGGAAAACACATATATGTTTCCCTGTTAGTACTGTTCATTTATTTTTTATCGTCCATCTTTAGTACTGCCATAAATGCTTCTTGTGGCACTTCAACAGAACCTACCTGTTTCATACGCTTTTTACCTTCTTTTTGTTTTTCAAGAAGTTTTCGCTTACGTGAAATGTCCCCACCATAACATTTTGCAAGTACGTTTTTACGCATAGCTTTAATTGTAGAACGAGCAATGATTTTTTGACCAATTGCAGCTTGGATTGGCACTTCAAATTGTTGACGTGGAATTAATTCTTTTAACTTTTCAACAATAACCTTACCGCGCTCATACGCAAAATCACGGTGTACGATTATACTCAATGCATCGACTGTTTCAGCATTCAATAATATATCCATCTTCACTAGTTTAGATGGTTTATAGCCAATCAATTCATAATCAAATGAAGCGTAACCTTTTGTATTAGATTTTAATTGGTCAAAGAAATCATAAACGATTTCTGCTAAAGGCATGTCATATTGAATAGAAACACGTGTAGTATCAATATAGTCCATACCTAAGAAATTGCCACGTTTTTGTTGGCAAAGCTCCATTACTGCACCAACATAATCGTTTGGTACCATAATTGTTGCTTTAACATAAGGTTCTTCAACACGCTCAATTTTTTGTGGGTCTGGCATCATAGAAGGATTATCCACTTTTACTGACGATCCGTCTGTCATAAATACTTCATAAATTACGGAAGGTGCTGTAGCAATTAAGTCAATGTTGAATTCTCGTTCAATACGTTCTTGAATAATTTCCATATGAAGCAATCCTAAGAAACCACAACGGAATCCAAATCCTAGAGCCTGAGATGTTTCTGCTTCAAATTGTAGTGCAGAATCATTTAACTCTAATTTTTCTAAAGCTTCACGTAAGTCATTATATCTCGCTGTATCGATTGGATACAAACCACAATATACCATTGGGTTTAGTCGACGGTATCCTGGTAACGGTTCTTTTGCAGCCTTACTTCCTGCATAAGTAACTGTATCCCCCACACGTGTGTCAGCTACATTTTTAATAGAAGCTGTTAAATATCCTACATCTCCAACAGTTAATTCACTTTGAGGTACTGCTTTGGGCGTATGGATACCTACCTCGATTACTTCAAATTCAGCCCCAGTTGCCATCATTCGAATTTTATCGCCTGGTTTGACAGTACCATTAATAACACGGATTGAAATAATGACACCTTTATAAGCATCATAAATAGAGTCGAATATTAGTGCTTGTAATGGAGCATCTGGGTCTCCAGTCGGTGCAGGTACTTTTTCAACAATCTGTTCTAGTATATCTTCAATTCCGATACCAGCTTTTGCAGATGCAAGTACTGCTTCAGAAGCATCTAGGCCAATTACATCTTCAATTTCTTGTTTTACTCTTTCTGGATCAGCTGCTGGTAAGTCAATTTTATTAATTACAGGTAAGATTTCTAAATCATTATCTAATGCTAAGTAAACATTTGCTAATGTTTGTGCCTCGATACCTTGTGCTGCATCAACAACTAAAATAGCGCCTTCACAAGCTGCAAGGGAGCGAGATACCTCGTATGTAAAATCGACATGTCCAGGTGTATCAATTAAATGGAATGTATATTGCTCGCCATTTTTCGCATTATATTTTAACTGTACAGCATTTAATTTAATCGTAATTCCACGTTCACGTTCTAAATCCATCGCATCTAAAAGTTGCGCTTTCATTTCGCGTTGGGTTACTGATTTTGTTTGTTCTAAAATACGGTCAGCAAGTGTTGACTTCCCGTGGTCAATATGGGCAATTATTGAAAAATTCCTTATGTGTTCTTGACGTTTTAAACGTTCTTCACGATTCATTCATGTCCACTCCTAATCAAATACGCCTCCGTGATGAATGACACTACAAAAATAGTGTTGTCATTCAACGGAGGCTTTAACCTAAAAAGCATTGTTTGCTTTAAACTACCAAATCACTAAGAAGATGCCACTTCTTTTAAGCTAGACTAAATTATATCATTCAGACTAGGTAGTAAGCAACTTGATGATTATGTAAAAAAGCGATTAAAGCTTTTGCAAAAAAATAAACGCAAGAATGTTAGTATAGCAACACCCTTACGTTTATTAATGGTCTATAATAGTTACATAAATTCAGTTTTATTTAAGTTCCTTTGTAACAAATGTTTTCGAGATTGCTTGAGCTAATATTGAAATAGTACGATATACTTCATCCTCTGTGTTATCAATACCGCCCACTTCAATAACTAATAATTCTTTTGCTAAATCCTGGTTATAAACCCCATTTACACCTTCACCCTTTTTTATAAGAGCTCCACGGGAGATGTTTGGAATTATTTTGTTTAATGATTCACTTAATGATTTTGCATAGGCCAAATTTGACTGATAGTTTGGATTTTCTGCACCAATAACAAAGGCAATTTTAGCGTATTTTACATTATTATGCGTTATTGTGGTAGCATCAGCACCGACTGCATCACGATGAATATCTAATATTAAATCATATTTATATTGTTCTAATTCCTTTGATACATAAGGACGAACTGAATCATAAGCTAAGTGGAAAGGTAAACCTTTCTGTTTCATAACAGCTTGATTATCCACTTCGAGTATTTTTGTCGTTAGTCCATTTAACTTAAAATAACTTTCTATCATGCTTTGCATAGAGTATAAATTTGTACTACTATCGTAGACTGCAACCGTACCCTTTTCACTTTCAACAAAAGGTTTGTACGTTTCATGAGAATGAGTAAAATAAATCAATACGTCGAAGGGACTAAGAGGTTGAGAAACGTCAGTAGTTGTTGGTGACATATTTGTAGTGATAGTAGGTGTCGTAGGTGTAGGATCTGTGTTTGCAGCATAGACGACTTGTGGTTCTTGAACTTTCGGATATTCAATTTTCGCATTATTTGGTAATGGCAAAAGTCCTGCAATAATCGGTAAAACGAAAAAGAAAACTAGAAACGCAGATAGTATTTGAATTTGTTTCATCATTGACATCCTCTCCTTCCACTACAATATGGAGAGGAGAGGAAAATTAGAACTATAAAATTGGTTATGAAAATCAATGAACTCTTCAGGAAGAGAACAATTTCTTTATACTTTGCAAAGTTTCCCTACAAAAATTTTATGGAAAGGAAACTTGGTATTATTTTACTTTTTTCTTCATCCATTTAAATAATGCATCACTAACTAATATCGAATATTTTGTAATCCACACGTCTACTTCCTTTGGTGTTACGATTAAACGTTCTGGATTCGATGACAAAACCTCTTGGAACAATTGTAGACGGTCATCAGATGACCATGTAGACCATTCACCAAAGATTGGTTTAACCACGCTCATATCCAATCTTGCATTTGGATCTGGTGTCCAAGAAGAAACGGATAATTTACTAGATGGTTTTCCTTTTTCTTGAACCCTTGCTGCAATGGAACGAAATACTTTTTCAACAGCATCAGCAATAATAACGGTAGCATCGACAACAGTTGGAATTCCGATTGCTGTTACTGGTACCCCAAATACTTCTTTCGATACTTCTGTGCGTTGATTTCCAACACCTGAACCAGGATGAATACCCGTATCAGTTATTTGAATGGTTTTACATAATCTTTCGGATCCACGAGTTGCCAATGCATCAATTACTAAAACCAATGCAGGTTTAATTTTTTGTACCAATGCATGTATAAAGTCACTCGTTTCAAATCCTGTTTGGCCAGTTACACCAGGTGCATACATAATAAAATGATCGTTAGGATTTTCAGTATTTTCAGCTTGCATTGCATCAATTGTAAATGGCCCAACAGCATCTGGAGTTATTGTTTTATTTCCTAATCCGATGACTAGAACTTTACTATCTTTATCAATCACTACATCTTTATGAATTTCATCAAGATATTTCACAAAAGATTTTTCTAGTTGTTCAAAACCATTTTCATCATCGACATGCAACGTTGGAACAGATAAGGTAATGTAGGTACCTTCTTTTTTCCCTATCTCTTCCTGACCTCTTTCATCAACAGTAACTTTAGTTACTTTTACCCGGTTCTCATTAAATTCTTCAATGACAACCCCACTGGTGTCTTCTAACTTTTCCTTTTGCTGCTTGGTGCGATGTTCAACAACCTCTTCTGCCTCATCTATGAGGTCGGTTCTACTCCAATTTACTTCAATCTCTGCCATTATAATCACCTCAACTAATATGTTGGTCAAACTGTCAAGTAAATATTCTTTGCATTTATCTATTGCAATTATAGAGTTCCTTTGGTAGAATGATTTTTGTTGTATTGACAAAAGAAACTAGTGAGAAGATATCATCTCGTACCTGATTTAGGAGGTGAAAGTTATGCCAAATATTAAATCTGCAATCAAACGCGTTAAAGTTGCTGAAAAAGCAAACGCTGCAAATTCTCAAGCGAAATCTGCAATGCGTACAATTGTGAAAAAAGCTGAACAAGCTTTAGCAACTGGTGCTGAAAACGCACAAGAATTAGTTGTAGCAGCACACAAAGCTCTTGATAAAGCGGCTTCTAAAGGCCTTATTCATAAAAGCGCAGCTAGCCGTAAAAAATCTCGTTTAGCTAAAAAAGCAAACTAATTTTTAAAGCCTTTATATTAGAAAATCACAACTCGGCCCAAATAGGTCGAGTTGTTTTTCTAATGCTAATTTCCCATCATACATATTTCAATCCACGAAAAAACCATCCTTTTGATAGGATGGTTTTTTTATTGCTTATAATGCTTTTAACAAGAACATTTCTAAAAATCTTTCTCTATTACCACTTACCGACTTTAACATTAAGTCGATCTCAGATAACTTATTTAAGGCTTTTAATAATCTTTCTTCACTCGGACGATTTTTTTGTTCAAGCATAAGTTTCACTCTATAAGGATGTACTTTTAATTGTTTTGCAATTTGACTCGGATGATATCCTTTTTTTTGCAAATAATAAACATTATTCATCATCCTTATATTTGAGGCAAGTAAACCAACGAGCATAATCGGTTCTTCTTTTTGTCGTAACAAATCATGATAAATCTGTACAGCTTCCGAATTTTGATGAGTCAAATAGGAATTTAACATTTTAAAAGCATCATGCTCAAGTGTTTTTGCTACTAAATCTTCTACCAATTGAACAGTTATTACCTTTTCTTCCCCTAAATACATGGCGATTTTTTCAATTTCCATTTGTAACTGGAGCATATTTACTCCAACCATTTCAACTAGCTTATCGATGGCATCTTCGTTAATTTGTTTACCAAAACTATTTGCTATTTGAAGTATCCAAACATTTAAATCATGCTCTTTCAGCGGTTCGGCAACTAACATGACACTACTTTGCTTCATTTGTTTTGTAATTTTTTTACGTTCATCCAATTTTTCATATGGAGCAATAAAAATTGTCACAGCAAAGTCTGAAGGATTCTTTAACCAACTTTCTAGTCGAGTTAAGTCATGATCTATTTTTTCTTTCCCTTTTTCCGTAGCCTTTAAAAAAGAAGCATTTTTGGCAATAACTAATTTTCTTTCAGAGAAAAATGGGAATGTATCTGCTTCATCAATAACAAAATCAACAGGTGATTCTTCTAAATCAAAGCTTGTCATTTCAGGTTCTTCCGATGTAATTAATGCTTTTTTAATTCGGTTCACCGTTTCATCTATAAAGTAAGATTCTTCCCCAACTAAACAGTAGATGGGTGCAATATTACCATTCTCTATATCATTCCAGACCTTTGTAAACATAAAAAAAGCCTCCTAATAAGTATCGCACTTATAAGTATACACGTTTTTTCACATACTTTGTGTAATGTATGTATAATATGTGACAATTCTAGGAAAGTTAAATGGTAGAATTTATATGAATTCATATAGATTTTTACTATTCATTAACTTATAATGTAGTTTGAGTAGGAGGGATAGTATGGCACATCATAATTCAGAAAACTTTGTCACACACAATCCATTTGAAGGCGATAATGGAGCTATGCAAGGCAACCAAGTAATCCCTGCAGGTGTAGGTTTTACTGTATCGTTCGTATTCTTTGCACTTATGTTTATCATTGCAACTATTATTGCTGCAGTATAATTATTTAGAGAAGAGATTGTTTTGATTATTTACTTTTCAAAACAATCTCTTTTTCTAATGTTTAAATAACAAATGACTTCTAAAGACAACCATCCCTTTACTTGAAACTGATATTTCTATCGTACCTGTGTCTTTCGTATCAAGCGTTTTTAATCCGTAGTATTCAAATCTCTCAGTTACCTCATGATGTGGATGTCCGTATCGATTACCTTCTCCTGTACTAAAAATTGTTACTTTAGGCATTAATGTTTTAACAAATTGTTGGCTACTTGAAGTTTTACTTCCATGGTGACCTGCTTTTAAAATATCGATATTGTTTAATTTTGGATAGAGCTTAAGCAATTGTTCTTCACCTTCTGCCTCTAAATCACCAGTAAATAAAGCTTGAAATGATCCCTTTGTAACATATAAAACTAGTGAATCATTATTTCCTTCGTATGTTAAATCCATTGGCCATAAATATTGAAACGTGTAACCATTAATACTCCACTTGGTTCCAGCCATCTGTTCCTTAATAGGAATCCCCTTTCGCTTTGCCTCCTCATTCAAATCATTCATAACATCTTTTTTGTATGAGTTAGGGGAAATATGGATCTCACGAACTTCAATTTCCTTCAGAACTTCCTCCGCGCCTTCAACATGATCACTATCTGCATGGGTGATGATTAATTTATCAATTCGATTTATTCCTTTTCCTTTTAAATAAGGAACGACGATTTGCCTACCAATTTCATAAGGTTCTTTTGTTTCTTCCCAATCCTCTTGTTCAAACCTTAAGACTCCCCCAGTATCAATTAAATATACTTCCCCCTTATAAGGTAACTCTATTAATATACAATCTCCCTGTCCAACAGATATAAAAGATATTTTCATTTCCTCTGTCCATTTTGTTCCTATTTCAATTAATATAATGGGAATGAAAAGGACTAGTACATACTTCCAAACCTTTGCACCATTGTCAAATAAGTAAAAGAAACAAAAGACACTAAAATACGCAAAGATCATTAGTAACAAGTTAGGCTTACCTGGTATCCACATTTGATACGGAAGGGCTTGTAGCCATAATATAAATTGACTCAATAGTGTTCGAATAGGTTCATAGATGAAGAACAGTATCTCTACAAGCTGACCAGGTATATATGAAGCAATGAGCAAAACTATATTGATTGGCAATATGATAAAGGAAAAAAGCGGGACAAATACAATATTTGCGATCAATGAAGAAATACTAATTTCAAAAAAATGAAAGAGAAGAAGTGGATAAACAATTAATTGACAAACAAACGTGATGAGAAAAGATTGAACGATCCATGATTGATAACGGTTTAATAAATTTCCTGAATAGATTAAACTAAGTGTTGCTAAATAGGAAAGCTGGAAGCCAATTTGATAGATGGACCATGGCTCTAGGAAAACGAAAAAGATGAAACTAATAGACAGTGCATCATCCATCGGTAATTTCCATATAACCTGTGTGATTAAAATAAATTCCACAACTAAAACTGCACGCCAAACTGATGGTGCTCCACCTGCAATTACACCATAGATAGGCAATGCAATTAGTAATAGAATAGTAGCTAATTCTCTTCTTACACCTAAGCGAAGTAATCCTTGAAATAGAATAAGAGAAACAATTGCTATATGGAGTCCTGATATCGCAAATAAATGGGTAATACCTAATTTTTGATAGGCTCGAATCATTTCAAAATCTACATTCTCTTGATAACCAATTAAAAGACTTTGAGCTTCTGCAGCGAGGGAATTTGGAAAAGTATTTTCAATATGTTGGATGAGATCATGTCGTTGGACACTGATTCTTTGAGTTATTGTAGATTTAGTATCGATATATGCCCAATCTGAAATTTGTAAAATTCCAATTGCGCCTTTACTTTTTAAATACCCCACCATATTAAATGCATATTGATGATTTGGTAGTTTAGGCTTTTCTAACTCGCCCATGATTTCAAATCTCATTCCCACTAATGGAATTGATTCCAGCCGATTTTTTTCCTCCTCATTATTCAATTCATAAGTTACATAAATTTTACGACCACTCTCATCCTTCATAAAACCTCTCAATTTTGATCCATTTATTTTATATTCATCAGTCCATGTTAAAACGGCAGGTAATTCTAGAGGTTGATGAACTTTACATATTTGAGTAGAAAAATGAAGAAATGACACGATTCCTAGAATAATCACACCGATACAATGCAATATGTTGTAACGCTTATAAATACAAATTAATAATACAATTACTAACAAAAATAAAAGCCCCATCGATTCATGTGCAGCAATTGCTGCAACTAAAACCGACAAGGCATATACAATCCACTTATGCTTCAACGAGTTTCCCAAATAATTCAGTCACCTTCTTTTCAAAAGGAGCAATTTCTTCATTGGAAGCGCCTAAGCTGCGAAGTTTATTTAACATTTCTAAAGTTAACGCAAGTTTGTCCTCTTTTAAGAAATCAATTTTTGCTTCGTCAAATGGTATGTGAACAACATTGACATTTGCTTTTTCGAATAATTCTAAAGCGTATGGGTTATTTTTATAACTCTCAGCGTAGTAAACATTTTTAATACCCGCTTGAATAATTGATTTCGTACAAGGTAGACATGGAAAATGTGTTACATAAAGATCTGCTCCATTTGTAGGAGTACCATACTTAGCACATTGTAGAAGTGCATTTACTTCTGCATGAACTGTTCGAACACAATGGTTATCTATCACATAACATCCTTGTTCTATACAATGCTCGTCCCCTGAAATAGAGCCATTATATCCACCTGCAATAATTCTTTTCTCTCGTACAATGGTTGCGCCTACAGCGAGTCTCGTACACGTGCTTCTCAATGCTAGTAAATGGCTTTGTGCCATGAAAAATTGATCCCAAGTAATACGCTCCATATGACTACCTCCAATATTATGATTACTATTAGTGTAGACTTAAAAGCCCTTTGTTGCAATGTGTGTTTCGTCAGGTTTTCTCTATTTAATGGTGATGAATTCTTTTAATTTTTCAATAGTTTTGTCACCAATTCCCGATACATTTTTCAGTTCATCGACTGTTTGAAAACGACCAAATTCGTCTCGATAAGAAATAATCGCCTGGGCTTTTGAAGGTCCAATACCTGGAAGAGTTGTTAGTTCGGCTTCTGTAGCTGTATTAATATTCACTAGTGAATTTAAAGAGCTTTCACTAGAAGTAGTAGTTGTAATAATTGGCTCAATAGGATGATCTTCTATTACTTCACCCACTATCGGGATATAAATGACCATTTCATCCTGTAATTTTTGTGCATGATTAATAAACTTGGAATCTGCTTCATTCGTATATCCACCAGCCAATTCAATTACATCAATTATTCGATCTTCAGATGTTAGCTCGTACACTCCAGGATATTTAACAGCACCCTTAATATCGACGATGACATTATCGGAATGTTCTTCTTCATCCTCTATTGGTAGCTCTTCCGCAATATTTTGTTGTTCAGTTTCAATAGGAATAATTGTAAGTGGCTCAAGAGTTTCCTCACTTGAATGATTTTGTTGAAGGATTAGAAAAAGGATCACTAAACAAAGTATGCCTGGGGATTAGCACACGGAGTCCATATTTTTTTACAAAGTTCTGGAACATATTAACACCTACTTTCCAGAAGGTAAATCATATGGAGATAACTCTATATTACAAAATTTACCTTCTATTAACAAGGTGTTTAATAAAGAAATTACAAAATATTATTTTATAGCTCTAATCATAATTCTTTCACTATCAATATTCGGTTTTTCAACTTTGAAATCCGCTGTTATTTCAACTTGTGAGAATCCTACTTGATAGAGCCATTCTTCATAATATTCTACTGGAAATGTTCGCTGAAAGTGTTCTTCATCGAAACGATTATATTGATTGGATTCATGGTCTTTAACAAAGAAAGTAAGTTGATGATAAATGGAATGCTCCTCTTCCCCTTCTTCGGTATGCCATATGTAAAGAATATTGCCATCGTCATATGTGAATGGACTTTGCATAAAGACTTCATTCATTTTATATAATGAATGTACATCAAAAAAGAATTGCCCATCTTTACGCAAAGCTTCATATACACGTTGAAAGGTTTCTATAACCGACTGTTCATCTTCAAGGTAATTAATAGAGTCTATCGGTATAGTTATGACATCATACTGATAAAAGCCTTCTAGTTCATCCATTGACATTTGAAATAATGGAATGGATATTCCTTGCTGTGATAATCGTTCATTAGCAATGGAAAGCATTTCTTCTGATAAATCGATTCCACTCACATCATATCCTGCTTGATGAAATTTAATAGTGAGTGTTCCTGTCCCACAACCGATATCTAACAGTTTCGGATAATGGTCAGTTGGAGCATGTTTCTTTACCCATTCCACATAATCATTATAAGGAACGTCTTGCATCAGTAAGTCATATACTTCTGCAAATCTTACATAGCTGCTCATAGCTCTAATGATGTAGGAGCATCTAATTGTGGCGCATCGCCCCATAAACGTTCTAAATTGTAAAATGCTCGTTCGTCTTTATGGAAAATGTGAACAACTACATCACCTAAATCCACTAAAACCCAACGCGCAGTATCAAAGCCTTCCACTCTCTTCACGTCATATCCGTGTTCATATGCTTTTTCTTGCACTTCTCTTGCTATCGCTTGAATTTGACGATCAGAATTACCATGGCAAATAATAAAATAATCCGCAAGTAATGAAATATTTTGCATATTTAATACAACAATATCCTCTGCGCGTTTGTCATCAATCGCTTTATAAGCAACTTGTAATAAACTTTCTGTCATTCTTTTATGATTCCTCTCTTCACAATAGATATTTTTCTTATATTCATCGTATACTAATCGACCTCAATCAAATCATTGTAACATTCAATTGAAACCGGAAAAATTGGTTGTTTCGTTTTAACTAGAAACTTGATTGAGTGACGAATGCAAGCTCGCATTGCTTTTTCAAGATCTTTCTCTGCTTTATTGCGCAGCTTTTCAACCCCATCGAAATTTCGATTCGGTTCAATCATATCTGCAATATAAATAATTTTTTCTAATTTGGACATTCCGGCTCTACCCGTTGTGTGATAGTGGATTGAGTTTAGTATATCTTTATCTGAAATATTAAATTCATGCTCTGCAATCCAAGCTCCAACTGGTCCATGTAAAATTTCAGGTCCCCAGTCGATGAGCCTTTCATCCAAACCATTTTCTTTTACAATTTGAATCATCCAATCCTCATCTGCATACTTCGCAATATCATGTAAAATTGCTGCAGTTTCTGCAGATTTTACATCTTCACCATAAAGCTCAGCAAGCCTCACAGCAGTTTCCATTACACCAATGGTATGAATGTATCTCTTTTCTGGCATACGTGTTTTGATAGCCTCTAAATAGTCAGCGCGTTCCATAAAGACCTTCCTTTCGAATATATGCTTCTACACCCTCAGGAAGTAAAAATTTCAATGTCCCACCAGTTGCAAGTCTGTGTCTGATCATAGTTGAAGATAAAGCGATTTCAGGTGCGTCAATCATTTGTACTTCAAAGGTAGAGAATGAATTTGAACCCGGACGTTTTAATCCGACAAATTTTACAATTTTTATTAACTCCTCAATCTTATACCAACTATGTAGGGAGTCGATCATGTCTCCGCCGATGATAAAGTAGAATTGAACATCAGGCTCTTTATTGCATAAAGCAACCATTGTATCGTAAGTATACGATATGCCACCGCGATCCACTTCAAATGTTTCCACTTTAAATTCAGGATACGGTTCTGTCATGATGTTCACCATCTGAAGCCTCTCGTTCATAGTGGCATCGTTTACTAATTGTTTATGAGGTGCAATCGCATTTGGCATGAAGCGAACTTCATCCAGTTGAAGTGCATGAAAGGCTTCATTTGCTACAATGAGATGTCCCATGTGAGGGGGATTAAAGGTTCCACCCAAAATGCCAACTTTTTTCATAGTTGAACAACACCTTACTTTTTATCTACTTTTGGTAAATGTATTTTTTTGTTATTTTTAGATTCTTTATATAATACAACAGTTAGTCCGATTAATTGTACTAATTCGGAATTTGTTCCTTCTGCTAACGCCTCAGCTACTTCGTTCTTTTCGTCTTCACAATTGTCTAAAATGCGCACTTTCAATAGCTCGCGAGCTTCAAGTGCATCACTTATTTGACGAAGCATTTGCTCATTCACTCCACCTTTACCAACTTGAAAAATAGGTGTTAAATGATGTGCTTCTGCTCTTAAATATCTCTTTTGTTTACCTGTTATCATAAAAAAATGTGTCCTCCTAAGACTTACGAAAAACTAACAAATATTCACATTATTAAATGCAATAGCATAATAAAATCTACGTTACATATAAATAGTGAATCGAACTAGTCTACTCTGACTCTAATTGACTTGTTAGTTTTTCAATCATTAAATTTGTATTTGGGTATTGCCCTAACCAGTGCTCAAAGGCAATTGCTCCTTGATGGACAAACATGCCCAGTCCTGTAACTACGGTTGCTCCAATATTATGTGCATGCTTTAAAAATGGAGTCATTAATGGATTATACACAATATCAGCTGCAATTGTTTCTTTCGACATCCGATCTATTGAAATAGGTAAATGTAAATCACTATACTTCATCCCAGCTGGTGTTGTTTGGATTAAAATTTTATACTGAGCTAACGTATCACTTGCTTCATCATACTCAATTGCATTCCCAGTACCTAAATCAGCAATCAATTCTTCTGCTTTGGATCGTGTCCGATTCGTCACAGTAATATTTTGATAGCCATGTTTTTTAAGTGAAAATGCAATTCCTCTTGCAGCCCCACCAGCCCCAATAATTAAAACTGGTAAATGACGCTTTTGTATACCTATTTTGTCCTCTAAAGATCGAACAAAACCGTCACCATCCGTATTATATCCTTTTAGCTTTCCATTCGATAATCTAACCACCGTATTAACGGCCCCCATTTCTCTTGCTGTTTCATCGACTTCATCTAAATATGGGATAATTGCAGTTTTATGCGGAATGGTTACATTGAATCCGCTAACTCCTAATAATGAAAGAGATTGAATAGCTTTTTCTAAATCTTCAGGCTTCACCAATATTGGGATATATGTTGCGTCTATCCCCTCTATTTCTAGCCATTTATTATGCATTTCTGGAGATTTCGATTGTGCGATTGGGTCTCCGATAACAGCAAACCATTTCTTCATTTCCCTATAATCCTCTTCTCTTTAAATAAGTGAAGGCCGTTTGAAAACTTCTACTCCTTTAGGAGCATGAACAGCAACAACTACATTTGGGTGTTGGATCGTAACCCACCCTAAACCTGAAATCACAACGTCCGTTTTTCCTTCTTTAATAGAAAATTCGTGTCGAACTAGTTCTGGTAATTGCTCAATATATTTTTTTGATGGTGGTGCTAGCAATTCCCCTTTATGTTCTTCGTATAAAGCATCCGCTTTTTCGAGCTTTGTACGATGAATTGGCAAATCATTTGCTACATGAATAGTAAACGCCGAACGTTCTCCTTGGATGAAATCAAAGCGGGCTAATGCCCCAATAAATAATGTTTGTCCAGGATTTTGTTGGTATACTTTTGGTTTTATTTCTTTTTTTGGTGTGATGTATTTCAACTCACTAGCATCAATGTGATGAGCCATTTGATGGTGATTAATAATACCTGGCGTATCATATAAAGAAGCACCATCATCTAATGGAATTTCAATCATATCTAACGTCGTACCAGGGAAGTGTGATGTCGTAATAACGTTTCCCTCACCCGTAACTTGTTTAATAATTCGGTTGATAAAAGTTGATTTCCCTACGTTAGTACATCCAACAACAAAAACATTTTGACGTTTACGATATTTTTCAATCGCTTCAATAACTTCGCTCATTCCAAAACCTTTATGAGCACTAACTAGTAATACATCAATTGGTTGCAAACCTAAGCTTTTTGCTTCTCGTTTAAGCCAGTTAATCACTTTATTTGGTTTAACTGATTTTGGAAGTAAGTCCGCTTTATTTGCTACTAATAAAACCGGGTTCTTTCCAACGAATCGATGCAATCCTGGTAACCAGCTACCATTGAAATCAAAAATATCAACAATTTTTACGATAAGTCCTTCTTGTTCACCAAGACCATTTAATATACGTAAAAAATCATCATCTGTTAAGCTAACAGGTTGAATTTCATTATAATTTTTTAAACGAAAACAACGCTGACAAATGACGGTTTCTTTATTAATAGATGAAGCGGGGGTGTAACCTACCTCGTTTGGATGTTCTGTTTGAATTACTGCACCACAGCCAATGCAATGTATTTCTTCTACTGTCATTCTTTTTCCTCCCAAGTTTTAATACCTCTTCTTTTTAATGAATTAAATACACGACGTTCAACAAAACGATTAAATTTCGTTACTAGACCATCTGATTCTGCAACAGGTCGAACTAATATCGTATATAATTGTAAACGGTTAGCCCCCATAATATCTGTTAACAATTGGTCACCCACCATAACAACTTCTTTTCGATCTAAATTCAGTTGTTTTAGTGCTGCTAAATATGCAGCTCCTAACGGTTTTTTGGCTTTAAATATATAAGGGATACCCAATGGCTCTGCAAAACGTTTCACTCGTTCTTCATTATTGTTTGAAGCAATAATGACTTTGATTCCCTCATCTTCCATAGCCTTTAACCAATTTGCAATTTCTTCTGTTGCTTCATGTCGATTCCACTCGATTAATGTATTGTCTAGATCAGTAATAATTCCCTTAATCCCTAAATTCTTTAACTTATCTGCTGTTATTTCATATACAGAAGTAACAAACTCTTTTGGCAATAAAAAATTATACAACGATGATACTCCTTCGATAAATTTTATTATTTGATTATATCATAAGAAAAATGGTTGTCCTATTGTCACCATGTCATTTCTTGCATATTATAGATAATCAATGAAAATTCTCATGTCCCACCTAATCATTACACATTTTTTTGTATAATAATTTTTCTTCTTTTCATGAAGTATTTTCATTTTTGCCGTTCAAAAATCATATAATGTCGAAAAAGGTAGAAAGGATGACGTAACTGGGCGGACTCTTTGCATCACTTATGCAGCTTTGGTTAGATATTCCTTCATTCCTTGGATATCTTAAGGGTCAGGCTTTTCACAAGCCTTTTACTAAAGAAGAAGAGGCAAAGGCAATTGAACGATTTATGGCTGGAGATGAGCAAGCACGTTTAGATTTAATCGAACGAAATATGCGACTCGTTGCCCATGTCGTTAAGAAATTCCATCCAGCACATGAGCAATTAGATGATTATATTTCGATTGGCACGATTGGTTTAATGAAGGCTGTAAGCAGTTACACACCTGATAAAAAAACACGTTTAGCAACGTATGCTGCGAGATGTATTGAAAATGAAATATTAATGCATTTAAGAGCTCAGAAAAAAGTACAAAAGGATGTATCCTTATTTGAACCAATCGGTGTTGATAAAGAAGGTCAATCATTACAAATTCGAGACCTACTACAAATGGACGAACAACCGGCAATCGAGGTAATCGAACAAAAAGAAAGCTTCGGTCAGCTCTATCAATATTTGAATACACTTGAACCAAGAGAGTTAGAAATTATTGTCTATCGATATGGATTAAATAATAATGACCCATTAACTCAAAAAGAAATCGCTAAAAAGTTAAAAATTTCACGTAGTTATGTTTCTAGAATAGAAAAACGTGCACTTGTGAAATTATATCAACAATTTAAACACAATCAAATCCAACAAGAAAAAGAAAAAGAGAAAAATAGTATCCAATAGAAATGGCTCATTTAAGACACTTTGTCTTAAATGAGCCATATTGTTGGATTAATCAATCACTGTATCCTCAGTTGCTCCAAAATATGCAACAATACCAACTACAGCAGTAATAATTACTGAACCCGCCATGATAAATAGCATAACTTAACCTCCTCAAAAACCTATTTATAATATAACAATCCTAACATTTTCTAACTATATATTACTGTTAAATTTTTCACATAGTCAAGCCGATTTATGAATTAACTGTGTAAAATCGAACTCCTTGTCATATTAAAGACTAAATATTAACAAATAGAACAAACATATTGATTTGAGATTATAATTTCGAAATAGTTTTTAAGACGATCTCTGTTGAATGTTTAGCAGCTACCGGTAAAAACTCATCAAAACTAATATTCGATTCTTTCCCTGCAATATCAGACAACGCACGAATAACTACAAAAGGAGTGTTAAATTGATGACAAACTTGTGCAACAGCTGCAGCCTCCATTTCGACTGCTTTCATTTGTGGGAAATATCCTCTAACCAATTCTACTCTCTCTGGATCATTCATAAATGAATCTCCAGAACAAATAAGTCCTATTGCATGTTGATGTTCTCCAATTTCGTCAATTGCTTCTTTCGCAACATTCATTAGATGTTCGTCTGATTTAAATGCTGCAGGCATTTGTGGTACTTGCCCCATTTCATAATCGAAAATTGTAACGTCAACATCATGATGACGAACTTCATCTGAAATGACAACAGCACCTACATCTAAAGATGGATCGTAACCGCCTGCTGACCCGGTATTTATCACAACATCAGGTTTAAATTCATATAACAATATCGTTGTACCCATAGCAGCATTCACTTTTCCAATACCGCTTTTTAATAATACAATCTCCTTACCATTATATGTACCAGTTGTAAATTCACTATTGGCAATTGTAATTACCTCAGTATTTTTTAGTTCATTTCTTAATAGTTCTACTTCTTCTTCCATAGCTCCGATAACTGCTATTTTCATTAATTTACCTCCATTGCTGTGAATCCATGTATGTTAAAAGTTTCTTTAATATGTTCCTTCAATTGTATTTAACATTTCCACTTTAACCGGTTTCCAACCTTCATTTGCTATCCATTCAATACTTACGCGATACTTTTCCTTTTTATCCATAGAAGATACAACTGAGATTGACGTTTCGTTGCTACCATTATTTCGAATACTCCAATAGATAATATTATCTTCCTCTAGACCGACAGCATTTCTAATTGTAACTTTCTTTTCTTCATAATCTATATGACCTTCACTATAAGTAGATATATGTGTTCCAGTTTGCTTTGTTGGGGTAATCGCCCAATTTGGATCAAACATGACTTGATCTACTAAAGGATCATCTGAATCTTGTACAACGACTGATTTACCACTAGTAGGTATAGTACCTTTAGTTTCATCCTCTTCATCGTTATTTTTTCCATCAGAAGGTTCATTTGTTGTGCTGTTATCTTTGTTCCCATCAGGACTTGTACTATTATTTGAGTCATTATTCGAATTTGATTCAGTATCTTCGCTATCTGATTGAGTTGAATCTTCTTCTGAAGAATTCGATTCTTGTTCGTTTTTAGATACTGTATCACTTGATGTTGGTTCTGATTCTATATCCTCTACTTCCTGAGCCTTTTCTCCATTGTTTGAGAATACAAAATATAAATTTATTAATATTAAAACGGCAACAATTGCAATGAGTACGTTCAGTAAACGATCTAATTTTTTTCGACCTTGTGTTCTATTGGATCTTTTTTTGCTTTCTGTACGCGTTAAAAAGTCACGATCTCGATTAGACATCCATAAAATCCTCCTTCATGATACCTTATTCATATTCTAACAGCATCATAGTTAAAAAACTTTAATGTAATCTAATTTTAATGTCTTTATTAAAAAATTGAAAAAGTCGACAAACTTACAAATATCGTTGTCGACTTCTCTAATTTAATCATTACAATTGTATGCCCTTTGTTAAGTAGAGATTGAAATTATTTTGCAGTACTAATTGAAACGATACGTACTTCCATATCTCCACCAGGTGTTGTTAATTTTACAACATCATCTACTTTACGGCCAAGTAAAGCTTTAGCGATTGGAGAATCGTTTGAAATTTTACCTTCAAATGGATCTGCTTCAGCAGAACCTACAATTGTATATTCTTCTTCCTCACCATCAGGAAGTTCAATGAATTTTACAGTTTTACCTAATGTAACAATATCGCTTTCGCCTTCAGTTTCTTCAATAATGATGGCATTTCGTAACATTGATTCAATTGTAGAGATACGACCTTCAACAAAGCCTTGTTCTTCTTTCGCAGAATCATACTCAGAGTTTTCAGATAAATCACCGAAGCTACGAGCGATTTTGATACGTTCAACTACTTCTTTACGTTTTACTGTAATTAGGTACTCTAATTCATCTTCAAGTTTTTGTTTTCCCGCTAAAGTCATCGGGTATTGTCTTTCATTTGCCAAAATACTCCACTCCTTAATTCCTCACATTAAATACACCAGTTCTATGCAATCGTTTTCTTTTTCATTAAAAATATGCGCATAGTATAAAACCCGGTTATTGAGATAAGCATATGTAAAAAATAAGCCATCTAGAATGGTATTTTTATGCGCCTCTCAAATAACCGAATTTTCCACTTGGAATATTATGTTGTATTTTTAATACATTGTAAATTACATGTAATTTATCCCAATACTTTACTCATCATATTATAGAATGGTTGTAGTTTCAAGAATAGTTTTAATTTTTGTAACCATTAAATCAATTGCAACTTCATTCTCTCCACCTTCTGGGATAATGATATCTGCATATCTCTTAGTTGGTTCGATAAATAAATTATGCATTGGTCGAACAGCAGTCATGTATTGATCAATAACTGAATCAATTGTTCTCCCTCGCTCCTTAATATCTCGCTCAATACGACGAATAATACGTATATCCGCATCTGTATCTACAAATAACTTAATATCCATTAAATCACGAAGGCGTTGATCTTCTAACACTAAGATACCTTCTAGTATAATAACGTCTTTTGGTTCAACATGGATAATTTCATTTGAACGTGTATGTTGAACATAATCGTATACTGGTTTGTCAATTGGTTTGCGATCTAATAGTTGATTTACATGCTCGATTAATAAATCATTATCAAAAGCTAATGGATGATCATAATTCGTTTTTAAACGTTCTGAAAATGACATATGACTTTGATCTTTATAATAGTAATCTTGTTCAATAACAACGACTGAATGCTCTCGGAATACATCGTAGATAGAATTCGTCACACTCGTCTTACCTGAGCATGAACCTCCTGCGATCCCTATTACTAAAGGACGCTTCTTTTCCATTTATTTGTTCTCCTTTCGCATCATGTTGAATTTGAACAATGGTCGATCTACTCTAAATTTCACAATTTGCAATGGATGATTTGCCACTTCGATTTCATTGTTCTGTTCATCCCAAATTTGGCCAACTTCCATTGTAAACGTATCAATATCAGGTCCGAAGAATTCAATTGTGTCACCCGGTTTGAAATAATTACGTTGCTGTAAAGTTACCATTTTTGTCTCTTGATCGTAATCTAAAACAAGACCTGCAAAATCCCACTTCATTTTTGGTGCGTGGAATCCAAACATTTGTTGTTTATAGCTTGGCTCACCTTCAAAGAAGGAAGAAGCAGTAGCACGATTAGCACAACGATCAAGTTCTTCTAACCATTCTTTTTTAATTTTAAAGTTTTCTGGGTCTGCACAGTATGCATCAATTACTTTACGATATACAGAAATAACTGTCGCAACATAGTGAATAGATTTCATACGCCCTTCAACTTTTAATGAGTCAATTCCAAGTTCGATCATGTGAGGAATGGATTCAATTAACTTTAAATCCTTAGGACTCATGGCAAATGGTGCGTCTCCTTCTTCAAATAATGCTACTTCATTACCATCAACATTTTCATATAAGTCATAATCCCAACGGCAAGATTGGCAGCAGCCTCCACGGTTTGAGTCACGCGCAGTCATATGGTTAGATAAAACACAACGGCCTGAGTATGCAATACACATTGCACCATGAACGAATGCTTCGATTTCAATATCGACTTCTTCTTTCATTTTTCGCATTTCTTCTGCTCCAACTTCACGAGCTAATACGACACGGTGTAAGCCTTCTTGCTTCCAATACTTAACTGCTTTCCAGTTCGATAAAGATTGTTGTGTAGAAAGATGGATTTCTAATTTAGGTGCAACACGGCGGCAAGTTTCGATTATTAGAGGGTCAGCAACTATGATACCCTTTACCCCTACTTCTTCAATCGCCTGTAAATATTCTTCTAAACCATCCATATTTTCATTGTGAGCAAAAATATTTGTCGTTACATAAATAACAGCACCATATTTTTTTGCAAATTCTACACCTTCACGCATTTCTTCAATGGAGAAATTATCTGCGTTCGAGCGTAAACCAAACTCCTGACCACCGATAAAAACAGCATCTGCACCATAATGTACGGCAACTTTTAATTTTTCTAAACTACCTGCAGGTGCAAGTAATTCTGGTTTTTTCGTAATCACACGTTTTCCATTAATAGTTTCACGAATTTTTTCATTTTCTATTAACTGTAGCATAGTTACGCTCCTTTCTTAGTAAACTGTTTCTTTGAAGATAAATCCTGTATCTAAAGGACGTAGTTTTGGCTGAATTTCTTCGATTTTTTCTAATAACGAATCTTTTAAATCTTCGTATGCTTCTTCACCACTATCAAAGTAGGCATCAATTGCTTGGCGATAACAGCTAGTCACTATTGTTATATACTCTTCTGTTTGAAGAACTCCGTCAAATTTTAACGAATCAATACCTGCTTCAAATAATTCCGTTAATTCATCAATTAAGCACATATCATTAGGTGAAAAAATGTGAGTTCCATTTAAATCTTCATAAATTGGGTATTTATTTTTTCTGTCTTTATCGTGTAAAAACATATTTTTGTTTTCTTTACGGTTTTCGATTTCCATCGCTTCACCGCGATATAAGAAATAGTTACCTAAAAGTTTACGTTTAGATTGGAACATACACGTCATTCCATGTACTTGTACTTCTATTTCTGGTTTAGCATTTTCCTTAATTTCTAATATTTCATCGAGTGATAATTCACGAGCAAGTACTGCTCTTGTTGCGCCACGTTCACCCCAGTAATTCGCTTGGAACCAGTTTGTAGCAGTAGTTTCTGGATTCCAATGTAAAGGAATCGTAATACCTAGCTCACGAACTGCTACTAAAACAGCAGGGTCTCCAAAAATAAGTGCGTCTACACCAATTTCTTGCATTTCTTTTAAATATTCATCTAAATCGTCAAGTCGGTCATTATGGAAAAGTACGTTAACAGCTACATATACTTTTTTACCTGATGCATGGATTATTTCAGTTGCTTCTTTTACTTGTTCAACCGAGAATTCTCCTGCAAGTCGTAAACCGAATTTTTGCTCACCTATAACAAATGCATCTGCTCCTGCTGAAAGTAATGCCTTAATATGTTCAATCGATTTTGGAGTAACCAATAGTTCTGGTTTCTTCATACAATCACCTCTTCATACAAATTAATAAACCATCACCAACAGGGAAAAAAGTACTATCATATTCATCATGATTCATAATCCAGTCAGCAAAGTTTTTCAAATTGCGTATCATCGTTCTTTTTCTTCTAGGCACATCTTCTAAATTCAGATCCGACAAACCATGCATGTACATGTTATCAATATACAAAACACCACCTGAAGGTACAAGCGGTGAAAATTTTTCAAAAAAGCGCATATATTGACCTTTTGCCGCATCAATAAAAACAGCATCAAAAGTAGTGTTTTGTGTAACATCCACTTCTAACGCATCTCCTTCAATGACCGTAATTCGATTTGCTACTTCTGATCGAGAGATGAACTCTCTAGCTAAAGCAACACGTTCAGAGTCTCTTTCAATTGTCACAATCTTAGTATTTGATAATGTAAGAGCCATTCGAATGGCAGAATAACCGATTGCTGTACCAATCTCTAGTATGTTAGATGGTTTCTGTATTCGAAGAATTTGGTTCAACACTTCAATTGCTGGCAATTGCATTATTGGTACGTGGTTTTCTTTCGCGAATGTTTCCATTTCAACGAGCAAATCATTTCTTGGCTTAATAAAGGATTCTATATAAGCATTTGAAAACTCCATTTAACTTTAGATTCCCTTCAGTTCAAAGTTTACGTATCAAAATGAACAAAAACATAACTCGACCTATAAAGGTCGAGTCAGTGCCTTTTTAATGCAGAAAGTCTGCGAAAAGACCAACAAGTAGTACACTACTGTTAAATAATTTAATAAAAAAACAATATAAAAAATCACAATACATGATACCACAATAATAAAAGGAAAGCGAATATTTCTCATAAAATTACAATGAATTCAACCTTAGTAAAAGAGAAATATTCGTTTCCTTATTTTATTGGCGTAAATATGTTTCTATATTTTGCAAATGTTCTTCGTACGTTTTTGCGAAATGGTTCGTACCTTCTTTATCAGCTAAGAAATATAGATATTCTGTATCTGTAGGATTTAGAGCAGCCTCAATTGAGATTTTCCCAGCATTGGCAATTGGGCCAGGTGGCAAACCAGTAATAACATATGTGTTATAAGGGCTATCAACTTCTAAATCTTCGTACAATACTTGATCTTTATGGGATCCTAATGCATATAGCACTGTCGGATCTGTTTGTAAAGGCATATCAATTTCAAGTCGATTATAGAAAACACTTGCAATAGTTTCACGATCTGTTTGTGCAGTTGCTTCTTCCTCTAAAAGTGAAGCAAATGTTAATAAATCATGAACTGATATTTGTTTTTCTTCAAGTAATCCACTATAGCCTTTCATGACCTCTTCTGTTTGAGAAATCATCGTTGTAATAATTTCATCTAAAGAAGGTTTTTCTTCATAAAATGAATAAGTTGCAGGATATAAATAACCTTCTAGTGCATATCGAATATTTCCATCTAGAACTTCTTCAGTAATTAGCTCTGGATATGTTCCCATCATATTCTCTATGAATTTGCTATCGGTTACTTTATTTAAAAATTCGTCAGCAGAATAAACAGTATTTTTCTCAATAATTTTAGCAATTTGTTCTAGTGTTAAACCTTCAGGAACTGTAAGAGTAAATACTGGTTCCCGATATACTCTTCCTGTTTTTAAACTTTCAATAATCTCGTCTAATGTCATGCTTTGAGTTAGAGAATAGTTACCAGCTTGGAAATCAGATTCATTTTTAAATTTTGTATAATATTTAAAAATACGCGCATCTTTAACGATCCCTTTTTCTTGAAGAATATTGGAAATTGTCGTAAGACTCGAGCCAATTGGTATTTCTACATCAATAACAGTTTTAGAGTCGGGATCAACAGGTTGCAATGCCGATTTTATATACATATAACCCGTAAAAGCAACAATCCCTATTATTAATATTATTGCTAACGATGTAATTCCTACAATTTTTTTTACAGTTTTTCCTTCTTGTTTACGCTGTTTTACTTTTTTAAACATTTCTTGTTTTAAATCCTCTTTTTCATTTTCCACGGGTATCCCCCCTTACGTCTTTTTATATGATACATAGAAACTACGAAATATTCAAATTATCTTTCATAGGTTCGTATTATATAGAAGCCCAATGTGATTAACATATCATTGTACTATTCCCAACATAAATTAATATAATCCATATTCATCCAATTCATACAATATCTTGTGTATAGAAATGAATTTGTAAATTACTACCGAATTTATGATAACAAATACCCTTTAATAATCCTTTTTCTTATATAAAAAAAATGAGGTAATCTTGAAAGTTTACTCTTTCAAGATTACCTCTTGTGTCATACATATTACCAATCTATTATTCAGTTAATAAATCGAGCTGACGTTCAACCGCAGACCATTCTTCATCTGAATCAATTGGAATAAGGTCAACCACTTCACCATTTTCTCCTGCAACATAAGAAGCTGCAAAAATCTCTGAAAGTTCATCCTCGTCTGCAAATGTATAAAGAATATACGACTTTCCAAATTCCTCTAATTCAAAACGATGAATAATTTCACAAATAACTTCTTCATCTTCATCATTTGTAATTGTGAAATAGTTTGTAAGATCATCTGTAAATTCGTCAATTAAAGTATTTAGTACTTCTTCAACCATTTCCCATTCTTCGTCTGTTTCTAAAGACGAGAAATTAGTCATTTCACCATCTTCATCTAATTCATAACGAAGGGCAGATACTTCGGAACTTTCGTTTCCGTTTTCATCAATTAAAGTATACAGTACATAAGAATGTTCATCCGAATCAAAAGTAAAGACAACCTTGCATTGTTGTTCTTTTCCTTCTTCAGTTAAAACCGTAATTACTTGATTTTCCATAATGCAACCCTCCGAATAATCATTTAGTTAACCATCATTTGATGGCCACGTTTTTATTCTAAAAAAAGGTAGGCGAACTTGCCTACCTTTCAATACAATTATTTATTCTTCGTCTTCTTCGTCTTCAAATTCATCTTCTAGTGAATTTAATACTTCTTCAATTAAATCCCATTCTGCTTCTGTTTCAATCGGTTCTAATTCACCGTCTTCACCATTTTCTGATGGAGTAAATGCAGATGCAAAGATTTCAATTTGTCCTTCATCATCTTCTTCTGCTCCAATGATTGAGTATAATACGTATGATTTTCCGAATTCTTCAGAGTCAAATGTATGAATTACTTCGCAAAGTTGTTCGTTGCCATCTTCGTCAACGATTGTGATGTGATGATGTTCGTGATCGTGTTCATGTACCATTATGGTCACCTCTTCATATTATTTAGAACTTACTTTTACTTGATATCACTTTAATTGGGCTAAAGAATTATTGGAACGATAAGGTTATTAATTCTTCTTGGTCCAGTGATGAAAAATTACATTGGACGACATAAAGGTTCTCATTGATGAGCTTTCTAGATGCCGCCTTTACTATCTAAATATCCTTGTAGGATCATGACAGCCGCCATTTTATCAATTACTTTTTTACGTTTTTTTCTACTTACGTCAGCTTCAATTAACATTCTTTCCGCTGCCATCGTTGATAAACGTTCATCCCAAAGTTTAACTGGTAATTGGAACGTTTCTTCTAACAACTTTTTATAATTTTGAGAAGCCTCACCACGTGGTCCAACAGTGTTGTTCATGTTTTTGGGAAATCCAACTACAAATTCTGTAACAGCATATTCCTTAACAAGTTCTTTTATTCTTTCGATGCCGAACTCGCCTTTGTCTTCATTGATTTGTATTGTTTCAATTCCTTGAGCAGTCCAACCTAAAGCATCACTTATTGCAATGCCTACTGTTCTGGATCCTACGTCTAAACCCATAATTCTCATTTACTATTATGCCTCGTTATTCTTTCTAATATAAAACTTTACAAGCTCTTCTAAAATTTCATCGCGTTCAAGCTTGCGGATTAAATTACGTGCGTCCTGATGGCGAGGGATGTAGGCAGGGTCACCTGATAATAAATACCCAACAATTTGATTAGTAGGATTATACCCTTTTTCTTCTAATGAAGAGTATACCTTTAACAACACTTGCTTAACTTCTTGCTCCATTGATTCTTCCGGAAAACTGAATTTCATTGTTTGATCAAACGAACTCAAGACCAGCACCTCGCTCTCGAAGATAAGGGAGGTGAAAACCTCCCCAGTTTTTTCTATTATAACCTATTCATTACTTAGAGTTAAATGAAAATTATCATATTTATATTGTACACATGAACGGTTCATGTATCTCCACTTATGAAAGTAAAACAGAAACTTTTAAAGAATAAAATTAAATAGATTTAACGTAATCATACACAGATTGAAGGGCTTCATCAAGTTTTGACACTTCTTTCGCTCCAGCCATCGCCATATCTGGACGACCGCCTCCACGACCACCACAAAGCTCAGCAACTTGTTTTACAATATTACCAGCATGGTAGTTACCTCCGACTAAGTCTTTAGTCACACCAGCACATAACATTACTTTATCTCCGTCTACTGCACCTAGTACTATAACTGCACGATCTAATTTTTCTTTTAAATCGTCCATCATTTGACGAAGTTGGTTATTGTCTTTTGCTTCAACACGAGTTGATAAGACAGATACATCACCGATTTTCTCTACAGCGTTTAGTACTTCTCCTGCTTGTGCATTAGCAATTTTTTGAGAAAGTGATTCATTTTCACGTTGAAGTTCTTTT
Source organism: Ureibacillus sp. MALMAid1270 (assembly GCF_049202975.1). Lineage (NCBI taxonomy): Bacteria > Bacillati > Bacillota > Bacilli > Caryophanales > Caryophanaceae > Ureibacillus > Ureibacillus sp. MALMAid1270. The sequence continues at coordinate 26,468 of NZ_JBMIRP010000038.1, forward strand.
AACTCATGTTGTAAGTTTTCCACACGTTGTACTAAATCTTTAGGGTTAGATTTTAAAATGGAAGCGGCTTGTTCTAGTATATGTTGTTCTTCTTTCACAACTTCAAACGCAGCTTTACCCGTTACTGCCTCAATACGTCGAGTACCTGCTCCAATACCACCTTCTGAAACAATTTTAAATAAACCGATTTCAGATGTACGATTTACGTGGATACCACCGCAAAGCTCAACAGAATAATCACTTACTTGAACAACACGAACTACGTCACCATATTTTTCACCAAATAGTGCCATAGCGCCCATCGCTTTTGCTTGTGCAATTGGCATTTCTTCAATTACTACTTTAATATCTTCCCAAATTTTTTCATTGACGATACGTTCAATTCGCTCTAATTCTTCTTTTGTTGCAGCACCGAAATGAGAGAAGTCAAAACGTAAGCGATCTGGGCCAACATAAGAACCTGCTTGATTGACATGCTCACCTAAAACATCTTTTAATGCACGTTGCATAATATGTGTAGCTGTATGGTTTTTAACGATTAAATTACGCTCATCACGATCAACTACAGCACTTACTTGATCATTTAAATGCATTTCACCTGATTCAATAACGACTGTGTGTAAGGACTGTCCATTTGGAGCCTTTTGAACATCTTTCACAAACGCTTGGAATGAATCGTTTGAAATCGTACCATGGTCTGCTACTTGACCACCCATCTCAGCATAGAAAGGAGTTTCTGCTAAAATTACAAGTACTTCTTCACCTTCAGAAGCAACTTCTACAGTTTGACCATTTGCTACTATTGCCACAATAGTTGTCTCAGCTTGTAATGTTTCATAACCAACGAAGTTAGACTCCATTGTTAAGTTTGCAAGAACCTCAGATTGCACTTGCATTGAATCAACATCCGCACGTGCTGCTCTAGCGCGTTCACGTTGTTCATTCATCGCTACTTCAAAGCCTTCGTGGTCAACAGTCATTCCAGCTTCTTCTGCATATTCTTCAGTTAGTTCGATTGGGAAACCATATGTGTCATAAAGTTTAAATGCATCTGCTCCAGGAATAACAGTTAAGTCTTGAGATTTTTGTCTTTCAATAACTTCAGAAAGGATCGATAAACCACCATCTAATGTTTCGTGGAAACGATCTTCTTCATTTTTTATAACACGTGCGATAAATTCATGTTTTTCTTTAACTTCTGGGTAGAAGTCTGCCATGATTTCACCAACTGTTGGAACTAGTGCATACATAAATGGTTTTTCAATTCCAATTTGTTTTGCATAGCGAACAGCACGGCGTAACAAACGACGTAATACATAGCCACGGCCCTCATTAGATGGAAGAGCACCATCCCCAATAGCAAATGCAACTGTACGTATATGGTCAGCAATTACTTTAAATGGTGTATTAATATCTTCTGCTGAACCGAAAATCTCGCTTAGTTCAACTTCTCCAGGACGTTTGTATTTACGATTAGCATATTCTTCAATTTTTTCAATAATCGGCATGAATAAATCTGTATCATAGTTTGTTGGAACGTTTTGCACCACAGAAGTTACACGTTCAAGTCCCATACCTGTATCAATATTTTGTTTTGGAAGTGGTGTGTAAGTTCCGTCAGGATTATGGTTGAATTGTGAAAATACAAGATTCCAAACTTCTAAGTAACGTTCATTTTCTCCACCTGGATATAATTCTGGATCATTTTCATCGTTTCCATATTCTGGACCACGGTCATAGAAAATTTCTGAGTTCGGACCAGATGGACCTTCCCCAATATCCCAGAAGTTCCCTTCGATACGAATTAAACGCTCCTCTGGAATGCCAATTTCATCTTTCCAAACGTTATATGCTTCTTCATCTTCTGGATGAATCGTAATGGATAACTTTTCAGGTTCAAAGCCAAGCCATTTTGGATCTGTTAAGAATTCCCATGCAAAATGAATTGCCTCTTTTTTGAAATAGTCTCCAATTGAGAAGTTCCCTAACATTTCAAAAAACGTATGATGGCGTGCTGTTTTACCTACATTTTCAATATCATTTGTACGAATTGATTTTTGTGCATTTGTGATTCTTGGATTGTCTGGAATAACACGTCCGTCAAAATATTTTTTCAGTGTCGCAACACCTGAGTTAATCCATAATAATGACGGGTCATTAATAGGCACTAAGGATGCAGATGGTTCTTGTGAATGACCTTTTTCAATGAAAAATTCTAAATATTTACGTCGAATGTCTGTTGCTTTCATCTAAATAATCCTCCTAAAATTTCGACTTTGAAAAGGTAAAATTTGTGCTTCTTTTAGAATTAACTTAGGTAATAACTATTTCCTAGTTTAACGATATTCCAATAAATTTAGCCAAACTTACAAAAGCTAACCAAATAAAAAAGCCTTCACCCCTAAATAAGGGACGAAGACTGTAATCTCGCGGTACCACCCTCGTTATAAAAGTTATATCTAAAAACGATAAACATTTTATATCTCGAGCACTGTAACGTAAGTGAACGGCAGGGATTAGCTGCACTCTGGATTAGCTTTCAGTTACGCTTTCGTAAGATTCTTTCAGCCGAGGGAATCTCTTTCTGTAAACATAAGCAAAAACTTACTCTTTCCATCATAGTATTGTCATATTCTGTAGTAAATTATATGCGAATGGATGATTTGTGTCAATTACAACTACGATAAGATTCCTTCATGTAAATACCCATTTTTACTCGAATCGATACATATTCCAAAAACCGATATCAACAAATCCAAGTCGTTTATAGATTTTACCAGCATCTGGATTATCATAGAATAAGCATAGTTCTTTTCCCTCTGCTAATAAATCATTACAAAGTTTAATCATTATATCAGAAGCATACCCTCTTCTTTTATACCCTTCTAGTGTTGCCACACCAACTACCATGGCCGAATGTTTATTTTCAGCTGTTGTAGAAGCAGTTGAAACCAATTTCCCATCTACTTGAATTAAATATGTTCTTCCCGTTTGATCTTGCAGCATTTTTTCTTTTGACTCAACAGTAATATGACTTGTATCAAATTCCGGAATTGCTTTTAACAGTGCAACAGTTTCAGGAATATCATCATAAGTCATTAACTGCACATATTGTAATTCTTCAGCACTTTTTGTAATGGCTAACTCACTACACTTTGCATAGTAGCAAGTACTCTCTCTTCTTAGTTTTTTGGGAATAAGTTGTTTTAATGGCTCAACAATTTCTTTTAGTCCACTTAGCTCTCTCATAGTTGGATCATCTAACATTATTTTTGCGAAGCCCTCAACATCATACTCGCCTTCTGCATATGGAATATAATTTCCTTCCCACTTTAATAGAACAGCCTTTAACTCACCGTTTTCATTAAATTCTCCCCATAGTTTTTGGAAATCTTCATCAAACCCATATGCTTCCACATCTCCGATAATAAATAGGTTTTCTGCAGGCTTTTTACCAATAAAAGCCATTAAGTTTTCACGATCTGATTCTAATAATCTTCTAATCATATAATCACTCCCAAGTATTTGAACTAAATTACCACATTTTAACTCTTACATCAAGAGTACTTTGATTGTTCTGAATAGACTTCGATTAATTTCATATACATATTTCATAAGTACCTATCGAAAGAGATTACTAGAATGGAGGATATACATATGGAATGGATCACAAACGATTTTTTTGCAGGGTTACTATCAATTATATTAATTGACTTGGTTTTAGCAGGTGATAACGCACTTCTTATTGGACTAGTTGCAAAGAATCTACCACGAGAACAACAAAAAAAGGCGATTGTATTAGGGGCAATTACTGCAATTTTTGTACGAGTACTATTTACATTAATAGCAGTAAGATTATTAGAAATCGATGGCCTCCTATTGCTAGGTGGGATCTTACTAATCTATATAGCTTATAAGATTTTGTTAGCTGGTGAACAAGTTCATGTTACACCACGGAAAAATACCTTTTGGGGAGCAATTGGTACAATTCTTTTAGCAGATATGTTAATGGGAATTGACAATATTATCGCCGTGGCTGGAGCGGCAAATGGACATTCATTGCTTGTAATCATAGGCTTAGCAATTTCCATTCCAATCGTTATTTGGGGAAGCTCATTAGTAATAAAATTATTAGATAAATTTCCAATCATTATTTTTGCAGGTACTGGGATATTAGCATACACAGCTGCGAAAATGATTACACAAGATACTTATGTGGCTCATTTTTTTCAAACAGAAAGTGCTGTTAATAAGTTCCAAGCAATATTAGTAATTGTTGTATTGTTGTTCAGTATTACATCTAAGGTCCTAATGACATCTAAAAAGAAAAAAGTCGTCCAAAAATGAGGACGACATTGTTAATAACGATATTTATTTCGCGTGCCTAATATGATTAATATAGCTGGAACTGTAAAGATAATCATTCCTAAAAATGCTAAGCCTGGTTGAATCTTGTATAGAAAACCACCCCAAAGAGTTAATAATGCAGCACTTAAACTCATTGCCAAAGCTGAATAGATTCCTTGCGCATTGGATAACTGCTGCTTTGGCAGTGTTCTCGTAATATATTGTATGAACGCAAAATGGGCCATCGCAAATGATAATGAATGCAAAGTTTGTGAAAAAATGAATGCCCAAACATTTGGAAATGTAAAAATAATAATCCATCGTATAGTTGAACCCATAGCTGCAATAAGAAGTAATGTTGAAATTCTTAAATGGGATAATAATTCTGCCTTACTTAAATAGATAATTTCAAATATAACGGCGATATTTAATATAATTCCTATGTAGAGTGGATTTACTCCTAAAACTTGCAAATAGAGATAACTATAATTGTAATAAGATGCAAGAGAACCTTGTAGTAATATTACAATCAATAATATAAGTGAAAATCCTTTAATTTTAAATAAACCGCGCATGGAGTAAGAACTTGCACGATCTCCCGCAGTTGGCTGAACTAATAAACTTTTTGGTGCTGGCATTGCTTGGATAACAAGCAGGATGAAAAGTGAAATGATCATACACCAAAGTATTGCATTTTCGCCTGAGAAACTAATAATGCCACTAATAATTAATACTGCAACTACAAAACCGATTGATCCGTAAGAACGACTTTTGCCATAATGCACATTCCCTTCTTGTACAAGCTGTGTAGCCGCACTTTCAATCGCAGGTAGCAATGAAGGATAAAAGAAACAAAAGATAAATGTGATGACAAATAAAGATGTAAAAGAATTTGCTGGGATATAAATTAAAGTAATAATTAATGAACATATAACTAAATACAAGATTAGTTTTTTGCTACTTAAGAATTTTGAAGCTAATGGATAAGCAAATAAAGTAGCTATTGCTCTGGCTACTAATCCGAATCCCATAATAAAACTTACTTCTGTGACACTTAGACCTTTACCTTCCGCTAACCATCCAGACCAATATTGAAGATAAGCTCCCCATGTAAAAAAGAACATGAAAAAATTTTGTGAAAGCCAACGTTGATGATTCATACTTAGTATTCCTCCATTAAAAACAAGTCCATTGCACCTAACTCAAGTGCAATGGACTTTCAATGCAACTATGTTAATGCTTCTTAGTTCCATCATAGTACTTCAATTGGAAAAAATCCACATTAATCAAATTGCGCCATAATACTTTTTATATCTTCAATTAGTTCCGCACAAACTTCTTTCGTAGTAAACCAAGAAGTTACAAAACGAATGGCAAATCCGCCTTCAACTTCTTCCCAAACTTCAAAATCATACAACTTACTTAATTCTTCAACTACCGCTTTACTAAAAATAGGGAAAATTTGATTCGTTGATGATTCACTGAAAAATGGCACTTCTAATGCTATTAATTCATTTGTTAAGTATCTTGCTAAGTCATTTATTTGATAGCCTAAACGGAGATATAAATCATCTTGAAAAGCTTTTTCGAATTGTATTCCAACAACATAGCCTTTCGCGAGTAGAGCTCCTTTATTTTTAATATGATGTCTGAAATAAGGTTTTAAGTGATCGTTAAATAATACGATTGCTTCACCACTTAACATCCCTATTTTTGTACCACCTATATAAAAGCAATCACATAAATCTTTAAACATATTTAACTCAACATCACTTGCAGCTAGTCCACTTGCCAGTCTAGCTCCGTCGATAAATAAATATAGATTATGCTCTTTACAACAATCAGAAATAGCTTTTAACTCATCATAGCTGTAAACCGTACCAAGTTCAGTAGATTGAGAAATATATACCATTCCAATTTTAACCATATGCTCATCATAATGCGCTTTTAATGCGTGCTCAATATCCGAAGGTCTTAATTTTCCATCAGCACCTTCTTCAGTAACGACTTTATGTCCAGTTGCTTCGATAGCACCTGTTTCATACACATTAATATGTGCTGTACTGCAAGCAAGAACCGCTTCATATGGACGAAGAATATAGGAAATAACAGTAGCGTTTGCTTGGGTTCCACCTGTTACAAAATGTATATCACAATTATCAGTTTCTAGTTTTTGTTTTATTAACTTTTTGGCATTGTCAGAACGTTGATCCATACCATAGCCTTTATGTTGTTCATTACTCGCTTGAAGTAATGCCTCAAGTAACTCTGGATGCGCAAGTTCGCTATAATCATTTCGAAAACTATATTTCATAAACAAGACCCCCACTTCAACATGTATTAATTGATCCTCATATGTCAATTTTTTTGGACATAAAACATCATATCACGAGCAATAAAAAATTTTTATACTTTTAAAAAATAATGTAATATTCAAAAAAATCTAAAAAATTAAAACGCTTAAGGAAAATAAATTCCTAAAGCGTTTTCAGTCAAATTTTATGAGTATCTTGAGATTGTTTGCTCTAATTTACTACGAAGGTATGGAATATCTTCTGACGAGATTGTAAGATGTACATGGCTTTCGTCGGCATCGAAAGCTTCTGCTAGGAATCCTCCAAATCCTCTTGCTCTTCTGTCCACTTGCATTAAAATATCTACTTTTTGAGCAGATTGTGATAAGAACACAATCTCAAGTTCATCTAATCTACCTCGGAATGGACCACTCACTGGTACAAATTCGAATTCTTGAATGAATGGATATTTGCTTCTATAGCGGTAAGCTGCTTTTTCACATTCCGCTTTTCTTAGGGTAAATCCTAAATTTTGAACTTCATTTAATACGTTTGCAGCGATTCCAGAAGGGCGAATTTCAATGTAATCCTTATCTTCTGAGTCTGCACCACTTCGAATATCTAATTCTGTTTTAATCCATACACGCGTACTACCTACCGTAATCGGCATATCGTATGGTAATTGGAAAGAGAATGGTATGGATCTTCTTTCATTTGCTTTAATGATGAATGGTTCACTTACTTTAAAATGTTCAATTGGTGCTTTAGAATTGTATTTATGATCATCCACTTCTTTAATGTAAGTTGTGTATAGTGTTAAATAAATCGCATCAATTTGTTGTTCAACATTTCCACCATAAATTTCTACTTCTCCATGAATTACTTCTCCAGCTTCATAAGAAGATTTCGCTAATTTTGTATCCACTTTTGATGATCCAATTCCAATACTTGCAAGCATTTTGTTAAAAAATGACATTTGAATCGCTCCTCCAATTAAAATAAAAAATGGTCTATATTGTTTACGAATTAGTGGAGAAAAAGATTCCCCAAAAAATTAATTAGTAGGATAAATTTTTTGTACATACTCCATATCTCGGACAATTAACTCTCTCATGACATCTTCGTCAACATCTGCAAGTTTGTTAATATAAACACATGCCTTACCTGTAGTATGTTTTCCAAAACGACTTAATATTTCTTCACGGTTCGGTAAAGTTGGAGAGAAATAAAGGCTAAATTTCGCTTTTCGAGGAGAAAAACCAGCGAGTGGCGCATCACCTTCATGTCCCGTATCGTATTTATAATGATATGAACCAAAACCAATAATACTTGGTCCCCACATTTTAGCCTCGTAACCTGTCGTTTCTTCAAATATTTTTAATATTTTATACGCATCTTCACGCTTCTTTGGATTATCAACGGATTCAATGAACTCAATAACGCTATTATCGGTTTCTTTTGTTTTCGTTTCGTACTTTCCCATCTTTTCGTCTCCTTTGTTCGTAATATATCTGGAAAAGTATACCAATAATAATGTTGGAATGAAAAGTGAAAGCATTTATAGGGTGGTAGGTCTTGAGGGTATTTGGGGGATTCAATGGCTTCAGCGGATTCAGCGGTTATGAGACATTTTGGATGTGATTCCTTGTTCAAATGTCCCATTTCCCTTCGTTATGAGACATTTCTGCCAGGGTTCCTTAATCAAATGTCCCATTTCTCCTTGTTATGAGACATTTCTGCCAGGGTTCCTTGTTCAAATGTCCCATTTCCCTCGGTTATGAGACATTTAAGGTTGAAGTGCTAACTAAAATGTCTCCCAAGTTTATCCCAATCGAGGAAAACATAAAAAAACCTGCCTTAAAGCCGAAACTTCAAAGACAGTCAATTCGATATTCAAAATTCAAACTTAACTAAAACTTTTGCATTAATAGAAATAGTTCCTTGTTCAATCGGAGTTTGGAGAGATTCCTGGGACATCGCAACAGCTCGATACATAATCGGCGGTGATTCAACACTTTCTTCTACAATCTCGATTGGAAGGGGATGAATTGGTAACCTTAGAGTTTCTGCTATGACCCTAGCTTTTTCAACAGCATTATATAAAGCTAACTGCAAAGCTTGCTGGTAGTATTTATTTTCTTGCTCTAACTTAAATTCTAATGAAGATATACGATTTGCACCATTCTTTACAGCCGTATCAATGACCAAACCAACCTTACTAATATCTCGAATCTTTACGGTTAAAGAATTCGTCACTTCATATCCTCTAAATACTTGTCGACCTTCAATATAATCATATTGTGGGAAAATATTAAATGCTGAAGTTTGTATATCATCTCGACTAATTCCTAGAGATAATAATGCACTAATGACTTGATTCATAACTTGAGCATTTTGACTTTGTGCTTCACCTAAATCCTTTGACTGTTTGACGACTTCAATTCGAATTTCTGCATAATTAGGTGCAACACTAATTTCACCGTTCCCATTTACAGTAATCACCCTGGACTTTGGTTTTGTTGGTCGGTTATTAAAATATTCCAATTTGTTCCCCTTTCTTATGTTCTAGCATAATGAATATAATCGAGGACGATTGGTTCTACCCCCATCAAACGTAACCTAGAATTGATCTGCCCTCGATGATATTGGCCATGTAAACATACATGCATTAAAATTTCCCGAATCGTATTTTGGAATTCAGTACCTTTGCTATTTTTATAAGTAATGATTTTGTCTATATCTTCATTGGTAGCGTTTAATAAATAGGAAATAATATTTTCTTCATTTTTCTTAACTAATTGGTCACAAAAATCTAAATCTACGTCCGCCCAAATAGGTAGTTTCGAACTGTCGATTCCTTGTAATCGTGCCATCCATACTATTTCAGAAAATAAAATATGGGAAAATAAACGAATGATATCTTGCTGGTCCTCCTTCATAGTATGCAAAGTAGCAAGAATTCGTTTATTTGCCCAGATTAAATGTTCATACATTTTTTGAATGGTTTCCAACAAACGCACACCCTTAAATTGTATTTACAACAACATATGCATAATGTTGATATTATTGAACTACAGAATTAGAAAAGGAGCTACCTTGAAAGATTAACTTTCAAGATAACTCAATCTCCGGGAACGCTTATTTAATCAGTTCTCATCCATAAAGTCATATGGAGAAATTCCATTCATTCCAATTAGTGGATGTACTGTATGCACTGTTTCATTTGTTAAGGATGGAATTATTGCCTCACCTAAAATTGTAAACATTTCCTGTTGTTCTTTCATTGCAGGCTTTTGTGTTTCTTTTGGCATTTTTTCTTTTTGGATAGAATTGACTGTTGTCGTTGCAACTTCCTTTATTTGCACATCTTCGACTTCCATTGGATTTAATCGAGCTCTCAAACTCGTTAATCGTTGTAAATCGTCTGTTTTATTCAAACCAGAAGTAAAGATTTCTGGTTCTCCACATAAAATCAAGAAGTTTTTCGCGCGCGTGATCCCAGTATATAACAGATTTCTCCGTAACATCTTTGAGTAGCCTCGGACAATCGGCATTATGACCGTTTGAAATTCACTTCCTTGAGATTTATGGATAGAACAGCAATAAGCTAATGTAATTTGGTTCAAATCAGCTCTTTGGTAAGTAATTTCATTGCCATCAAATGAAACAACAAGTAAGTCCTGCTTTTCAATATTTTCTTTCGCTTTTATGATCGCAATAACTTCTCCCATGTCGCCGTTAAACACATTACTCTCAGGTTGGTTTACCAATTGTAAGACCTTATCTCCAATTCGATAAACCACATCTCCATAAGCTAATTCTTTCCTTGTACCATCTTCATTTGGGTTAACAAGTTCTTGAATTTTTTTGTTAAGCTGGTCTATTCCAGCAGGTCCTTTATACATCGGAGCTAATACTTGTATATCCCGTATAGATTGTCCTTTTGAAATCGCACTTTTAACAACTTGTGTTACGACACTAGCAACTTGATCTGCCGAAGCCTTAATAAATGAACGATCGATTGTTTTCTCGCTAATTTTAGTTGCATCCGGGATTTCACCCTTCTTAATCTGATGGGCAAGCTCAATAATGGTTGATCCTTCTGCTTGTCGATAAACATCAATAAGTTCAACTGTTGGAATTTGCTTAGATGCTAATATATCCTTAAGTACCTGCCCTGGACCTACTGGTGGAAGTTGATCTTGGTCTCCGACAAAAACGAGTTGAGCATCTTCTTTTATACTTTTTAATAATTGATGGGCAAGCCAAGTATCAACCATAGACATTTCATCGATAATAATTAGACGGCCCTCAATTTCTCTTTCCGTTTCCTCTTCTTTTTCTAAACCATTAAAGCCAAGTAACCGATGAATTGTCATCGCAGGTAACTCTGTTGACTCTGCTAACCTTTTAGCCGCGCGTCCAGTTGGTGCTGCTAAAACAATAGGAAATGGTTCTTCTTTTTTAGCATAATCCTTCGGGTTTAAGGAAATCCCATTTAGTTCTGCATAAACTTCTACTAATCCTCGAATGACTGTCGTTTTCCCAGTACCAGGTCCCCCAGTCAAAATCATAACTGAAGAATTTAAAGCACATTCAATGGCATTCGCTTGTGTTTCTGCATATGTAACATCAAAACGTTCTTCCACTTCACCAATTGCTTTTCGAATTTCATCTTTTGAAAAACGTTGTTGTTTTTTACTTTGTTGTAGAAGTTCTACTATTTTAGATGCAATCCCAATTTCACTAAAGTAAAGGGACGGTAAATACAATCTTGTTTCTTCACCACAAATTTTACCTTCCTCTCGCATCTCAATTATTGCCTTAGAAATTGCCTCATAAGAAATTTCAACTGGTTGGCTTTGTTCAAGGATTGATTTTACTTGCGGCAATACATGTTCAGCGTCTAAATAAACATGTCCATCTGAAAGGGAAGCATTCGTCAAAACGTGTAGTATACATGCTTTAATACGATCGGGATGACTACCTGTAATTCCAAGTCTAGCTCCTAATTCGTCGGCACGTTGAAAGCCTACACCTTCTATATCTTCAATTAATATATATGGGTTTTCATTTAATATTGTAATCGTTTCTTCTCGGTATGTTTGATATATTTTCATACCTAGTTGTGGCCCAAATCCCCATTGGTTTAGTTGAATAATAATACGTTCTAAACCCAAGTTTTCTTCTAATGTTTGGCGAATCACTTCCTTTTTATCGTCTTTTAATCTAGGAATTATATCTAGTGAAGATGGGTCCTCCATAATCTTTTTTATAGCATCTGGTCCAAGTTTTTCAACTATCATCTCTGCCGTTTTACGACCCACACCAGGGAATAAATCACTCGATAAATAATGAATAACACCTTGTTCAGTGGCAGGTACTTCTTTTTCAAAGGTATCTATTTGGAATTGATTACCGTATTTGGGATGGTTTTTTAAAATACCAGTAAATCGATACAATTCTTCTTCAGAAAGCTGTGGAAAATAGCCCACGACCATAATTTCTTTTTCTTCGAATGGTAAATTTGTTTCTTGTATTTTCACTCTCGTAACAGAATACATATTAGAAGGATTATGAAAAATGGATGCAATTGGCCGACCCAAAATAAATAATTTATTGGTTTCAAATAAATCAAGGTTTTTTCCCATCTTTTCAACCTCCCCTACACTTTTCTTGTACATTTGATTTTATCATATCCTACCTTAACTGTCCCTTTGATAAATTTTAGATCTCATTTAAAATATATATCCCTTATCAATAAATGGAGACAATGATATGATAAAGTGAATGACATTGATAGAAGGGCTTGTGAAGATTTTGGAATTTAGACCATGTATTGATTTACATGATGGGAAAGTAAAACAAATCGTTGGTAGTACATTAGGATATAAGAACAAATCCGTAGTAGAAAATTTTATATCAGAACATGATTCTGCTTATTTTGCTACTATGTTTAAAAAAGATGGATTAACAGGTGGACATGTAATCATGTTGGGATCCGGTAATGAAGAGGCTGCGATATTAGCCTTACAAACCTATCCTGGTGGATTGCAGGTAGGTGGAGGAATTAATGCAGAAAATGCAAAAAGATTTATAGATGCAGGAGCCTCCCACATTATCGTTACATCTTATATTTTCCACGATGGACAGTTAGATATGGAAAGGTTAAACAACCTAGTATCAGCTGTTGGAAAAGCACATATTGTCATCGACTTAAGTTGTCGTAAACGTGATAACAAATGGTATGTTGTTACCGATAAATGGACGAAATTTAGTGATTTTGAAGTAAATGAAGAGACGATTCCATTCATCGAACAGTATTGTGATGAATTACTAATTCACGCTGTAGATGTTGAGGGTAAACGTAGTGGTATGCAAGAAGAGTTAGTACGAGATTTAGCTAAATGGACTTCCATTCCAACGACTTATGCTGGTGGTGTACGTTCTTTGGAAGATTTAAAAAAATTTGAGCAACTTTCTGATGGAAAACTACATGTCACAATAGGAAGTGCTTTAGATATTTTCGGTGGAGATTTACCATATACGGACGTTATTTCATACTGTACAAATAAGGCATACGATGAGTAATCTTATCGTATGCCTTTCTTTTGTAATATGAAGATCCAGTAAAATACGACCTAACTATAAGGTAGCTTCAAGCTATTAATTAAGACGTTGACTTACCATATCATAAATGTATTTTGCTTGATCGAATTCTGGAGCTATTGTGTAAGCTTGTTTTAAATGATGTAATGCGGATTCTATATCTTCGGTAGATACTGCATATAGAACTCCAAGATTATAATGTGCATCAGCATTGTTTTCATCTTTTTCGATTACGTATTCCAATTCTTTTTTCGCTTCATCAAACATTTCTAAAGTGCAAAGTAGAATTCCAAAAGAAAGTCTAATTTGCAAATCATCCGGAGCTAATTCAGCAGCTCTTTGCATATATGGCAATGCCAATTTAAACTTTTCTTCACGTTCGAAAGATTTTGCTAACATGTAGTATGCATCTGCACCTTGAATGCCATAATCAACTGATTTTTGATAAAGTTTCGCAGCTTCAATATAACGTTCTTGATTGTAATATAAATTAGCTAATCCATAATAAGCAGTTGCCGTTTTTCCATCTACTGTAATTGCCTTTTGGAAAAAACGTTCTGCTCGTTCTATATCATTCATAGCTGCAAGCAAATTCCCAAAATTCACATAACCAATCGCTTCTTCTGGATTGTTTTCAATCGCCTCTGTGAATGCTTTTGCTGCATCTTCATAACGTTTTTCTTGAAATGCCTTAATTCCAATTTCGTTATAATCCATTTACTACACCTCTATAAACAAATGAATGGGCTGTCTCGAATAAAACTTTTCAAGACAGCCTTTTGAAACCTTATTTATTAATTAATTTCTAACCTACATAAGTTAGTTTTTTATTATTATTAAATACTTCGTCAATTGTTCCGCCACCTAAGCAAACTTCACCATCATATAAAACAACAGCTTGTCCTGGTGTAATTGCACGAACAGGTTCTGCGAATGTAATATGCGCTGTTCCATCTTCCAATAGTTCAACTTCTACTGGAGTATCTTCCTGTCTGTAACGGAATTTTGCTGTACAGTTAAATTTCTTTGGTTTCTCTACATTAGATGTGAAGCCCATTTTTACTGCTTTTAACGAAGTAGAATATAATGCTTCATGATGGAATCCTTGTCCTACATATAAAACATTACGTTTTAAATCTTTTCCTAGTACAAACCATGGATCTCCGTCTCCACCAATTCCTAATCCATGACGTTGACCAATTGTATAATACATTAATCCATCATGTGTGCCCATCACCTTGCCATCAAATGTTTCCATTTTTCCAGGCTGTGCTGGTAAGTATTGACTTAGAAATTCTTTAAAATTGCGTTCACCGATAAAACAAATACCTGTTGAGTCTTTTTTCTTTGCAGTAGCTAAGCCAGCTTCTTCTGCAATTTTACGAACTTCAGGTTTTTCAATGCCACCAATAGGAAACATAACATGTTTTAATTGGTCTTGTGATAATTGATTTAAGAAATAAGTTTGGTCTTTATTTCGGTCCAGACCTCTAAGCATTACAACTTCACCGTCACGTTCTTCAACACGTGCATAGTGACCTGTTGCTAAGTAATCCGCACCTAATTTTAGTGCATGTTCTAAAAATGCTTTGAATTTTATTTCTTTATTGCACATTACATCTGGGTTTGGAGTTCGCCCCGCTTTATATTCCTCTAGGAAATACGTAAATACCTTTTCCCAATATTGTTTTTCAAAGTTCACTGCATAATAAGGGATTCCGATTTGGTTACATACTTTGATTACGTCGTCGTAATCTTCAGTTGCAGTACATACACCAAATTCGTCCGTATCATCCCAGTTTTTCATAAATATACCGATGACATCATATCCTTGCTGCTTTAGTAAGTAAGCAGCTACGGATGAATCCACCCCACCAGACATTCCAACCACAACACGAATTTGTGATGGATCTCTTGTTTCTATCATTACGTTCACCTTTTCTATTTTAATAAAATTCGCTTAGTTGTATTGGTAACAGTATTATGATCGAAGTTACTTTGCAAGTCTCTTTACAATTTTAGCTGTTCGTTTACCTGCTTCAATAATTTGTTCTTCAGTTAACCCTAATCCAAAACTAAAACGAATCGAATTTCTTAACTCATCAGCATTTTTCCCAAACATCGCAACAAGAACGTGTGAAGGATCAATCGAACCAGCTGTACAAGCAGATCCACTTGAAGCGTAGACACCTGACATATCAAGATTTACGAGGAATGATTCAACATCCATTCCTTTAAAACTTATATTCAATACATGTTGTAATGTATGCTCTTGGTTACCGTTCACTTCGAATGCTATATTTTCATTGTTTAATTGTTGTATAAACAATTCGCGGAAGTTTTTGAATTTCTCTTTTTTTGACTCCATGTCTTGTTGAGTAATTTCAACTGCTTTAGCAAATCCAACAGCTGATGGTACATTTTCAGTTCCAGCTCGTCTTTTTTTCTCTTGTGAACCTCCAAATAAAGTTGGAGTCAATGGAATACCAGTTCGCTGATATAAGAAACCGATCCCTTTAGGACCATTTAACTTATGACTTGAAACACTTAATAAATCGACATGTAATTCATCGACATTAAGCTTTTCAATTCCATAAGCTTGTACAGCATCAGTATGAAATGTAGCCTGATGATTTTTTAATAGTTCACCAATCTCTGCAATCGGTTGAACAGTCCCTACTTCGTTATTTCCATACATGATTGTTACTAATATTGTATCTTCACGCAACGCATTTTTAAATGTCTTAAGCGAGATTCGACCACTACGATCAACTGGTAAGTAAGTAACCTCAAAACCCTCTTTTTCTAGCTTTTCACATGCATGCATAACAGCGTGGTGTTCAATTTGCGATGTAATAATATGTTTGCCTTTATGTTTCAAAGCATAGGCAGTACCGAAAATAGCAGCATTATCTGCTTCGGTACCGCCACTTGTGAAAATGATTTCACTATCTTTTGCACCGATTGATTTTGCGAGTATCGACCGTGCATCATCTAATACCTTGCGAGCAGAACGACCTGTAGTGTGTATGCTAGAAGGATTACCAAATACTTCTGACATAGCTTCTGACATAGCTTTGATTACCTCTGGATGCATCGGTGAAGTCGCTGCATGGTCTAGATAAATTGTATCCATCCGTTTCTAAAGCTCCTTTAAATTGACTGGGAATGTTAACATTAAATGTAGAACATATACCCGTCATACTCAGTATCATCTTTATGATTTGCTAAATCTTGTAAAGAAGTTGTATCCAGAACATTCTTTACCGCATCACGAATTCGAATCCAAAGTTCACGTTGTGGAGACTCTTCTTCTTCAATACCTTCAACAGGCTGAATTGGACCTTCTAACACTTTAATTACATCTGCTGCAGAGATTTTATCTGGTGGTAGCGCAAGTAAATATCCTCCATATGCTCCGCGAACACTTTTTACAAGACCAGCTATACGAAGGGGTGAAACTAATTGCTCTAAATATGCTTCAGATAAATCTTTTTCCTCAGCAATTTGACGTAGAGGAACTGGGCCTTCCCCGAAGTTTTTAGCAAGTTCGATCATAATTGTTAAACCATATCTACCTTTTGTAGAAATTTTCATTATAAGCACCTCTATTTTACTTGTCCATATATTAGCTCAATTATACCATAACACCATCTAATTCACTTGGAAAAGGTCAAATTTAAATAAATGTGATAAATTAAAGATATGATAAAAATTTTAGTGAGGAGGAATATAAAATGCATAATGAACCGTTAGCATTCCGAATGCGTCCTCGCAACTTAAAAGAGATAGTAGGCCAAAAACATATTATAGGCGAAAATACCGCTCTATATAAAATGATTGAACATGGTCATGTACCATCCATGCTACTCTATGGTGATCCTGGCATAGGTAAAACCTCTATTGCTCATGCAATCGCTGGAAGTTCTAAATTACCTTTTTTCTCACTAAATGCAACTCATGCAGGAAAAAAAGATGTAGAACAAATTGTAGGCGAAGCAAGACTATCAGGAAAGGTCATTTTATTTTTAGATGAAATCCATCGCTTTAACAAATTACAACAAGATACACTTCTACCTCATGTCGAAAATGGGTCAATTGTGTTAATCGGAGCAACTACAGAAAATCCTTTTCACGATGTAAATCCAGCCATACGATCTCGTTGTGGTGAAATATTGCAATTAAAACGACTAACTATCGATGATATTGTCGAGTTATTAAAAAATGCCTTAACAGACGAAGATCGCGGATTAGGGAAATTTCAAATTGAGATATCCGATGAACAATTAACACAAATTGCGAATAGTAGTAATGGTGATGCAAGAAAAGCTCTTACTTTGCTAGAATCCGTATATTTTGCAGCAGATGAAGTTGATGGAGTTGCTATAGTAAAAGATCATATAATTGAGCATTTGGCAAAACGTATTGGTGTATATGGTGATAAAGCAGGTACACATTTTTACAATTTACTATCTGCATTGCAAAAATCCGTCCGAGGTAGTGATACAAATGCGGCTCTCTATTATTTAGCTCACTTGTTGGAAACAGGTGACTTAGTGGCGGTTTGTAGGAGATTACTAGTAATGGCATATGAGGATGTCGGTTTAGCAAATCCAGATGTAGGGGCCCATGTATTTGCGGCAACTGAATCCGCAAAAAGACTTGGATTACCAGAAGCGAGAATTCCACTAGCAAATGCCGTAATTGAAATGTGCTTATCTGAGAAATCAAATTCAGCATATTCTGCACTTGATGCTGCTATAAAAGCCATTCATGAAGGCAAAACTGGAGACATTCCACTTCATTTACGAGATGCTCACTATGTTGGAGCTGCCGCATTAGGCCATGTAGGTTATCAATATCCCCATGATACACCTATCGGAACATTTGGTGGATGGGTAGATCAGCAATATTTACCAGACCCTCTTGAAGGAATGGAATTTTACAAACCAGTCATAGCAGGTGAAGAAAAGAAATTAGCAGTTATTTATGATCGCCTTAAATCATTTAAGAAACAAAAATAAAAAAAGCTCGCAGTTCATTGACTTTCCAAATGAATGCGAGCTTTTCCTTATTTTTGATTTGCTTTAGTAGTACTTATTAAAAAATGATAAAAAGCCTTAAGGTTTTCTTTAATTGTATTATTTTTCTCAATAATACTTTGTTTGAAATTCCCCTTTACACCATCCTGAAGGTGAATTTCTTCAAAACTTTCACTAATTTCATCTAGTAAGTCGTACTCTTTAATTACCTTTACATTTGGTAGGCAGTATGCAGCAGCACTATAACCTTTAATAATATTTTCTACATCTACATCTTTTTGTAAATCAGTAAGATGTCTTTCGGCTAATGTTTTAAAATAAATTATTCTTGCGACGATTTCAGCAAATAGTGTCCAGTAGACGTTTCCTTCAGGAATAGAACCATTCTGATTGTCTACATAATCTACAAAAAATCGAACAGTCTGCTGATATAAATTATTTAACCCCTTGTGAGCTTTACCCCAATTTTTTGAAGTATCAATGTAATCGAATATGATCTCATCCACTTTTTCTTGGAGCTGCGCTACATTGATAAGACCTTTTTTAACTTCAATTTGCGTGAACAATTTTTAACCCCCTTTTAATTCCAACGTTAACTACAATATAACAATAATTACCCATTCATTTTTCAGAAAATAAAAAATGACGCAAAAAATGCCATATAATCGTCGAATTTATTCGTTTTTAACAAAATACACAAATATTCAATGGAAAATTATGCTCTAAAAAACATTTTATCCATATAATTTACGGAGTAAAATTAGGTGTGACTAATATTTGTGATCAAAAAAGTAAAACGTGACAATTTTGTGAATTTAATGTATAAATTAAGAAAATAGTAGAAATCTAGAAGATTACTAACTTCTTTATTGGCGGAGGGCTTTTAATGAATATCCATATACTTAAAAAGAAAGATTTATTTGAAAAAAATACAATTATTATGTTAGTTTACGGAATTTCAGCTTTACTTGGTGGAGTGGCTCAATTCATTATTGGACGACCTATTGAAATTGCACTATCGCTTTTTATACCAGGTTTAATAGCTTTTGTATTTTATGTAATACAGAGAAAGGTAGAGATGTTGCGGCGAATATTTCCTTTTCTTGTTTTGATCGCAATCGTATTTTCAGTGTATTTTACGATTTCTTCATTCAAAGTTACATTAGCTACCATTGTTATGACCTTCTTCGCATTAATATTAGGGAGCATTCATAACCAATTTTCAATTTTTATATTTGGTTATTTTTGTTCTATTACTGAACTCATATTTAACTTTACGTTAGACACTGGTGGTTTTGCGGTAGACCCAGCAAACGTGTTTGTTGTCCATACATTAATGGCACTTGCTATTCTCCTACAAGTCCGTCAAAATAAGAAGTTACAAAAAAATACAGAAAATTTAATGACTCTCGAAAATGAAAAAGCAAAACAAGAAGAACAATTACATCTAAACTTAAATATGGCAGTTCAAAGCATTACATCAAAACTAGAGATGATTACAGAAAGTATGAACAGTGCTACAGTAGCTCAAAATGAAATGCTCTCTTCTGTAGAAGAAGTAAGTGTGGGTTCACATAGACAATCACAACATGTTGTTGAAATTGTTAAAAATACTGAGTTAACAACATCAGAAATTGCAAACATGATTAAACAATTACAAGATATTTTAAATGATGCTGGAAATGCTAGTGATAGCGCAGTGGTTGGTGCTAAAACTATGAATGAATTAAAAAATGAGATTGATTCATTTACTGAGTTTTTCGAGGAATTAAACAAAACATTTAATATTCTATCAAGTAAAATTCAAGAAACGAATCAATTTGCACAAGATATTAAAAAAGTAACAGACCAAACGAATTTGCTTGCATTAAATGCTTCTATTGAAGCGGCACGTGCTGGTGAATACGGAAAAGGGTTTGCAGTGGTTGCCGATGAGATTCGAAAGTTAGCTGGTAACACAGATGAAATGCTTTTAAAAATTAATGAAAATTTAAAGCAAGTAAATACGTATAATGTCGATGCCCAATCAAAACTAAAAGTTGGTCTAGAGCATATTACAACTCAAACGAACACAGCAGATCTATCGAATAAAACATTCCAAGAACTATTTGAATTAATGAGTAATCTAAAAAATAAACTAAAGCAATTTACTCTAGGAGCAAAATCAATCGAAGAAAATAGTCTTTCTATTCAACAAAGCACAACGGAATTTGCAGCGATTATTGAAGAAAGTTCCTCAACAATCGACCAATTAAGTAGAATACTTGGAAATGTAAATGAAGAACAAAACAAAATTAAGCAACATATTGACGAAACCTATCAAGAGGCTATTACAATAAGAAAATAAAAGAAGAGGTTGTCCTTTTCGATGAAGTAGTTTTCTCGGAACTACTCCACTTCGAAAGGCAACCTCTTTTTATTAGTCGTTTACTCGATAGATTTTAATGTCTTTTAAAATATCATTGATAACCCAGCTAGCAGCAATTAAACCTGCTACTGATGGACAGAAAGAATTTGAAGAAGGTGGCATTTTTGCTTTTCGAATTTGTGCGTTTGGATTTCCGACTTCTTCTACAACCTCTGGACGGACAACTATTGGAGATTCGTCAGAAAATACAACTGTAACACCTTTACGAATGCCTTCTTTCTTCAGCTTGGTACGAATTACTTTTGCTAAAGGATCTGTATGAGTTTTAGAAATATCAGCAATTTTGAATCTTGTTGGATCCATTTTATTTGCTGCACCCATACTAGAAATGATTTTAATGTTCCGTTTTAAACATTCTTTCATCAGGTGAACTTTATAAATAATAGTATCTGAAGCATCAATTACATAATCAATTCCTTGCTCAAAAAATGATTCATAAGTTTCTTCAGTGTAGAACATATGCATATCAATTACTTCGCACTCTGGGTTAATATCTGCAATACGTTCTTTCATAACAGCCGATTTTGATTTACCAATTGTTGAAAGATATGCAACAAGCTGACGATTTACGTTTGTAATATCTACATTATCTTTATCCACTAAAATAATGCGTCCTACACCAGCACGTGCACACGCTTCAGCAGCAAAAGAGCCTACTCCTCCTACTCCTAAAATAGCAACAGTAGTATTTTTTAGCTTTTCCAATCCTTCTTTTCCAATTGCTAATTCATTGCGTGAAAATTGGTGTAACATAAAATATGCCTCTCAATCTATATTAGTCTAGTCGGAATTATATCATAATTTATTTATAGTGGCGATATTAGTTTGTTTATTTCTTCTTCATATACACATAAAAACCTCGTCCATTCATTGCTCGAGTGATGGAAGCTTTTCGACAAAAAAAATCTCCCTTCATTTGAAAGGAGAAAAAGCAAGGAGTTTAGGAATTGACGAACCCCGAAATGACGCTTTCCTACAAACACATTTTGAACCCGTGGCCTTCCCTAGGTGGGTGCTCTCATCTACTAATTAAACGTCCCGTCCTAAGCGGGCTTGTTTGCCGAGCAGAAATTGAAGCTCCCGACATTATAATGTTCGGTCAAAAGTGAAAATTTGTATCCGCTAACTTTTCAGGATTCGTGTTGTTTTTATAATATCATCAATAATCAGAATTTTCAAACGTTTTTTATGAAAAATATTAAAATTTTTAGGTTTATGAATATTCGATAATAATAATATAGCATTTATTCCCAATTTATAAACGAGGGAAATCGAGTAGGAGACTAGCCATTAATTGGCTAGTCGACCTCTCACACCACCGTGCATACGGTTCCGTACACGGCGGTTCAATAACTTAAGTACCTATGCTCATATAGCTTATTTAGGTCTTTTATCCCCCACTTTATGAGC
>NZ_JBMIRP010000039.1:0-10601 GCF_049202975.1 Ureibacillus sp. MALMAid1270
GTGTGTTCGGTCACCTCAAGGGCAATCGGTCGTTTCGCCGATTTTCACTGCGTGGGCTGAAAAAAGTCCATATTGAGTTTGGGATTGTGGCAATGGCTCACAATCTCCTGAAAGTAGCAGGCATCCGCCAGCTACTTTCACTAAAAATCAAAGAAAATAGAAAACAGATGAATGGGAAATCAAAATTTCCATTCATCTGTTTTCTTTTTAGGGCTTTTTGGACAGCCCCTTATCTTCTATTCCGCCAACGAATAATGTTTTTAGGTGTGAAGTAGATAAGACCTAAAACGAAACCAGTTGCTAGACCACCAAGATGGCTCATGATGTTAACGCCAGGTTGTATGAATGATAGAATAACACTAATAATAATGATTGGCATGATAATCTGTTTTAATTGTGGCATTGTATGACGTGTATAGTAAACTAAAGCAGCAAATGCCCCTAAGATCCCATAAACCGCACCGCTTGCACCAACGCTAGCGTAGAATGGATCTTGCGTTAAATAAGTAAATACATTTCCGAAAATACCTGCTAATAAATAAATCGTTAAAAATCTAGCCTTACCCGCAATTTTTTCAAGTTCAGGACCAAATAAAAATAACGAAAACATATTAAACAAAACGTGGAAAAAATCTGCATGAAGAAATGTAGAGGATACGACCCGCCACCATTCACCATTAGAAATAAGTAAATTAACACTCATCCCATATGTAAATAGTAATTCCCTCATTTCAAATGGGATTGTTAAAATGTAAATAATAAGATTAATCGCTATGATAAAAGATGCAACAGGGTAAAACTTGATAAATTGTTTAAAATTTTCCCTTCTAATAAACATATATCCACCTCAATTTATCTCGGTGAAAACATCCGTATAACTCACGCCTTAAGATTTATAAGAACGGAGCGGATAGGCGTGAGTTAACGGACGCTAACACCCCGATTGGTTGCAGACTAAAAACGCGACGTCCTGTCGCAACGTCTGCATGACCCACATCCTGTGGGCCTCAACTAACCATCATTGGCGGTGAAAGACCCACCACTGATGGAAGTTTCACTTTATCCTTATTATACATTGTATGAAAAGAAGAAGAAAAGGAGAATGTCTATGATAAAAGGAATAGGTTTAGATATTATAGAACTTTCTAGGATTAAAAAAGCAGACGAGCATGAAAAATTTAGAAATCGTATCTTATCGGAGCGAGAACTAGAGGAATACAACAAATTGTCCAATATAAGAAAAATTGAGTTTTTAGCAGGAAGATTTGCAGCAAAAGAAGCATATGCTAAAGCAAATGGGACAGGAATTCGAGAGGGGTGTGAATTTCATCAAATAGAGATTTTAAACGATGAACTAGGGAAACCGAACTTATATTTTAATCGTCAAAGTGTGAAAGGTTTTGTCAGTATTACACATTCGAAGGATTATGCAGCAGCACAAGTACTATTGATGATCTAGATAATATGGTATTAATTTAACAAATTTATATAAATTAATGGATTGTCCAAAAGTGATAGCATAAAGTTATTCTTCTACTCATATATTTGTCCTATCGAGAAGTAGAAAGGATGGAATTTTGCGACAACGAATAGTCTTATTATTAGTTTTGTTGTTAAGTGTCGTAGTGGTAGCAGCATGTGGAAGTCAGTCTAAGGAAGATGTATTAAAAAATCTTAGTAACAAATGGAGTAACACAAATGGCTATGAGCTAGACGCAACAATGGAAATTAAAACAGGTAGTGAACCAAGAGTTTATGATGTAAATGTATGGTACACAAAACCGGACTTTTACAGAGTTAAAGTAACGCAACAAGGTGAAGACGTTACACAAATGATTGTACGTAATAAAGAGGGCGTGTTTGTAGTAACTCCTTCACTTAGAAAAACGTACAAGTTCCAAAGTGAATGGCCAAAACAAAATAGTCAACCGTATTTAATTGGTGCTCTTGCTGAAGACTTATTAGCAGATCAAAATGTAACGATGGAAGAAGATGAAAACAATTACATCTTGCAAGCTGCAACAAGAAATAATCATAAGAGTGTTATGCCTACTCAAGTAATTACTGTTGATAAGAAAACAAAGTTACCTAAAACAGTATCCGTGTTAAATGAAGCGGGAGAAGAACAAATTCTTATCACGTTCAGTAAAGTTGATTTAGGAACTCAACACAAAGAAGAAGAGTTTGCAATTGACAAATTTACTGAGGAAAACAGCAATACAACAGGAAGCAATGAAAAAGAAGAATTCCAAGTACACTATCCTGTTCTACAATGGGAAGGTACAACATTAGTTGATGAAAATAGAATTGTTGAGGATGGTACAGAACGCGTCATTCTAACATTTGAGGGTGAAAAAGCCTTTACTTTAATGGAACAACCAGTTGTATATAATGAAGAAGAAACTGTCCAAGTATTTGCTCCTGGTGATCCTGCTGATTTAGGCTTTACAATTGGTGCAATTACGGACAACTCTATCAGTTGGGAACAAAATGGTGTATCATTCTTCCTTGCTTCAAACAACTTAACAAGAGAAGAAATGATTGAAGTCGCTTCATCTTTAATACCAGGCGGCTTAAAATAAACCTTACCTAATCTAGGGTTGGACAGGTATATATAATCAGTGGGGGTACAACCCTCACTGATTTCTATGATTTTTTAGAATAATGATAAAGTGCACCGATGATTCATAGATCTTGTTTTATTTTCTAGTTACAAATGGCAGACTTATAATAATCGATTTGAACTAATGGCTTAAAACATAAGCGTTAATGCTCTGTATATGCCTGTTAATTACAAATGTTACAAATATAAAAAAATATACACAAAATACCAATTTTTTTCTATTATAATTAATATAGGAGCTATCAAATAAGGGGAAACAAAAATGACTACACAACATTATCGTCCAACGCGTGCCTTAATAAATTTAGAAGCAATTAAAGAAAATGTTCGAAATCTAAAGAACTTTCTAAAGCCAAATGTACATATTATTGCAGTTGTAAAAGCAAATGCTTACGGTCATGGAGACATTAAAGTAGCGGAAGCTGCAATTGAAGCAGGAGCTACAATGCTAGCGGTTGCTACGCCAGATGAAGCACTTCATTTAAGAGAATATTTCCCTAATATTGATATATTAATATTAGGACATTCACCAATTTCGTTTGCGACTGTTGCTGCTGAACAAAACATTATTTTAACGGTATTCTCTTCTGATTGGGTTAAACAATTACAGCTAACTTCGAATCGACCATTAAAAGTTCATATGAAATTAGATACTGGTATGGGAAGATTGGGCGTTACGACAATTGATGAGATGTTAGATCTATATTCAGAAATTGAAAAGACAAATGGATTATTATTAGACGGAGTGTTTACTCATTTTGCAACTGCAGATGAAGAAAATGAGTCATACTTCACAAAACAAGTCGATAAACTAAACCAATTCATAAGTAAATTACCAAACAAACCTCGAATTATTCATGTTGCAAATTCTGCAACTACATTAATGAAAGACAATACACTACAATACGATGCAGTGCGTTTTGGTATTTCCATGTATGGCTTAGCTCCATCTCCTTACGTTCAAACAAAATTGCCGTTTCCTATTACACAATCTTTCTCATTGGAAACTGAATTAGTATCAGTAAAACTACTTCATAAAGGAGAGTCTGTTGGGTATGGTGCAACATATACTGCAGACGAAACAATTTATGTAGGTACGATTCCAATTGGTTATGCAGATGGTTTAATACGTAAATTAGGTGGGCAAGAAGTGTTGATTGATGGTAAAAGAGCTCCTATTATCGGAAGAATTTGTATGGATCAATGTATGATTGCATTACCAAAAGCATATAATATAGGAGAAAAAGTTACGCTAATTGGAAAACAAAACGAAGAAGAGGTAACAATTGATGAATGGGCAGCAAAAGTAGAGACGATCAATTACGAAATACCATGTATCATAACTGCTAGAGTGCCTAGAATCTATATTACAAAATAATTTTCGACAAAAATCTCAACAAAAACCGCTATATTAACAAGAGTATGTCAAAATATAAAATATCTTGTCTTTTCAACTACCATTCAAGATGATAGAATAAGTAGAAGAATTGGTACGGTTTTTGTGGAGGTGCTTGTTTTTGTACGCAAAAAAAGTTGATGAGGTCCTAAAAGAAGTTAGGTTTCCTCAAGAAATGTTTAAGGAATCGAATACACTTGAGCAGAAATCTGCACGTAAAGAGTATGTAGTCATTGCAACTCGCAGATTATCAACGCACAAGCAACCAAATCAAATACGGGAAGCTTTAATGAAAGGCTATGTAGAGATGTCGCAAATCAATTTATCTATTAGTAGTGAATGTCTACATGCCGAATATGAAGCGGAGCATACGGTGGAGCGTCTCGTAAGCGGGGGATGATAGTTTGATTGTGAAACGAGGGGACGTTTTTTTTGCTGATCTATCCCCGGTGGTAGGGTCTGAACAGGGTGGTACTAGACCTGTTCTAATTATTCAAAACGATATTGGAAATCGATTTAGTCCTACAGTAATCATCGCTGCGATTACTGCGCAAATACAGAAGGCAAAATTGCCAACCCATGTTGAAATAGATGCACATAAATATGGGTTTGAAAGAAATTCGGTAATTTTGCTGGAACAATTGCGAACAATCGATAAATCAAGATTAACGGATCGTATTACTCAACTAGACGATGAACTAATGGATAAAGTGGACGAAGCGCTTGAGATAAGTTTAGGGTTAATGAAATTTTAAATACATATGAAAAAGGGCATTGAGAACTAAAAAAGTTTTCAATGCTCTTTTAATTTAGTATCATAAAAGAGGTAAAACTATCCAACAAACAGGTTATTTTTGACGATATAACTATTTATTAATTATCCGATAACATATTAGAGGTATTGTATTAGAAATTCAATAGAATAGTAGATATATAGCTACGGGAGGTGCCAAAAATGGAATTAAATATATATTTTCGTGAAGAGACCGATTTAGTCAAAGTATTCATAAAAGGTGAAATTGATACATTCACTGCGCCTAAATTGCGAAATAAACTTGAATCTATCAAAATTATTCCAAATCGATTAATAGAATTAGATTTATCGAAAGTTGTATATATGGATAGTACAGGTCTAGGAGTAATTGTTGCGTGCTACAAAAAAGTAGTTCATGAAAATGGGAATTTAAGGTTATTTGGCCTGTCAGATAGATTGAAGAGACTATTTAGTATTACTGGTTTAAGCGAATTGATGGATATTGAAGAAGTTGGAGTAAAGGTGGAATAAGCTATGGAAGCTTTTGACTATGTAGAATTAAGAGTTCCCGCTAAACCACAATACGTCAGTGTGATAAGACTTGCAGTTTCAGGATTGGCAAATCGTGTTGGTTTCTTATACGATCAAATTGAAGATATAAAAATTGCAATAAGCGAGGCTGTAACAAACGTAGTTCATCATGCATATGAAGGCATTGAAGACGGTGATATTGTCATTGGTTGTGCACTATACCCAAATAAACTTGAATTATTGGTCACTAACTATGGCCACAGTTTCAACTTTGAAGTGGTAAAACAAAAAATTGGGCCATATAAACAAAATGAAAGTATCGCTCATTTAAGAGAAGGTGGACTTGGCCTATTTTTAATGGAAACATTAATGGACGAGGTTAGAGTAAATAACGAAGGTGGAGTAACTGTTTTCATGACAAAGTTTGTCAAAAGAGAGCAGGTGAAGGATTATGTCCTATCACACACGAAATAAGTTTTCGGAGGATAAACTACAAAGGTTATTTATAGAATCACAGGAAGCAAAAAATGAAGATGCTCAAACCGAATTAGTCCTGAAATATGAATATCTAGTTGAATCGATAGCTAGAAAGTATTCTTATACAAAATCAAATTATGATGATATCTATCAAGTGGGTATGATTGGTTTACTAGGAGCGATCCGCCGATTTGACCCATCATTAGGTAAAAATTTTGAAGTCTTTGCAATTCCTACAATTATTGGTGAAATCAAGCGATTCCTTCGCGATAAAACATGGGATGTACATGTTCCAAGAAGAATCAAAGAACTTGCACCAAGAATTAAAGCTGCAGTTGATACTTTAACTTATGAGCTACAACATTCGCCATCAATTCATGAAATTGCAAATTATTTAGAGGTGCAAGTGGAAGACGTCTTAGAAGCTATGGAGATGAGTAAAAGTTATCAAGCACTTTCTATGGATAAGTCGATTGAATCTGATTTTGACGGTAACACCGTAACATTATTAGATTTAGTAGGAGAAGAAGAGATCGGTTATGAAATGATTACTTCAAGAATGGTATTGTCTGACTGCATGGAAATGCTAACGGAGCGAGAACAAGAAATTATCAAGCTAACCTACTTCAATCAAATGAGTCAAAAAGAAGTTGGGGAAAGACTTGGTATTTCCCAAATGCATGTTTCGAGAATTCAAAGACAAGCTATTAAGAAACTACAAGAAATGGTTTATACAACGGGTACAGTATAAGAATGAAATATGGGATTGTCATGGGATTTGAAGTTCATGACAATCCCTTTTTATGATAATTCTCAAATGTTTATAGATCTTTTCGATGATTATGTCGAGGTTGTTAATAGATGTGAGTAGGGAGTAAATGTTAAAATTAATCGATGTACACAGAAAGGCAGTGGGAAAATGAGTCATACGAAAATGTTACAACAGATCGCCGTAGATACAAAGGTGAAACCACATCAAGCAGAGGCTGTAATTAAGTTATTAGAAGAAGGAAATACTGTTCCTTTTATAGCACGTTATCGAAAAGAGGTAACGGGCTCTTTAGACGAAGTTCAAATTAAAGCAATTGAAGATAGATATCATTACATTCAACAACTAGAGCAAAGAAAAGAAGAAGTAATCCGACTAATTGATGAACAAGGAAAACTAACAGAGGAACTTGCAGCTGAAATTCAAAAAGCAACGATTCTTCAAAGAGTTGAAGATTTGTATAGACCATATAAACAAAAAAGAAGAACTAAGGCGACAATCGCAAAAGAAAAAGGATTAGAACCATTAGCTTCACTACTTCTTGAGTTTAAAAAAGAGGATGTCGAACAATTAGCAAAGGATTTTATCGACGAAGAAAAAGGGGTAACCAGTGCAGAAGAGGCATTAACAGGTGCAAAAGACATTTTAGCTGAAATGTTTGCTGATGATGCAGCTGTTCGAGATAAAATCCGAAAACTATCCTTGCAAGAAGGGCGTATTACTACATCTGTAAAAGATGCAGAGAAAGACGAGAAGAAAGTCTTTGAAATGTACTATGAATATGAAGAACCTATTAAATATATTGTCCCACATCGTACTTTAGCAATTAACCGTGGGGAAAAAGAAGATATCTTAAAGGTTTCAATTCATGTTCCACTTGATCGTATGCTGCAAATTATGGAAAAAGAGTGGATTCCAATAAAAATTACCTCACCTTCAATTACTTTTGTTAAGGAAGCGATTGAAGACGGGTACAAACGTTTAATACAACCTTCCATTGAGCGTGAGTTAAGAAATGATTTAACTGAAAAAGCAGAGGCACAAGCTATTCATATCTTCTCTGAAAACTTACGTAGTTTATTATTACAGCCACCAATCCGAGGGAAAATGGTGCTAGGCGTAGACCCAGCCTACAGAACAGGTTGTAAACTAGCTGTTGTGGATGAAACAGGAAAAATGCTAGAAGTTACGGCGATATATCCTCATCCACCAAAACCAGATGTTGAGAAATCTAAAAAGGTAGTAAAAGCTATTTTAGATAAATATCCGATTAGCATCATCGCTATAGGAAATGGTACAGCTTCAAGAGAAACAGAACAATTTATTGCGGATCTATTAAAGGAAGTGCCAGAAAAAGATGTTTCTTATGTCATTGTAAATGAAGCGGGTGCTTCGGTTTATTCTGCATCTGAGGTTGCGCGTGCAGAGTTTCCAGATTTACAAGTAGAGCAAAGAAGTGCTGTTTCAATTGCTAGGAGATTACAAGATCCTTTATCAGAATTAGTGAAAATAGATCCAAAAGCAGTTGGTGTTGGTCAATATCAACATGACGTATCACAAAAGAAATTAGCAGAGTCTCTTACTTTTATAGTTGAAACTGCAGTTAACCAAGTTGGGGTAGATGTAAATACTGCTTCAGTTTCGTTGTTACAATATGTATCTGGATTATCCAAAACAGTAGCTGAAAATATAGTGACTGCTCGTGGTGAATTAGGTAAATTCACGTCAAGAACACAGCTGAAGAAAGTGCCACGTTTAGGTGCAAAAACTTATGAACAAGCAATCGGTTTCTTGCGTATACCTGATGCAAAAAATCCTTTAGATAGTACAGGGATTCACCCAGAAAGCTATGAGTTAGCGGAACAAATCCTAAAAATTGCAGGCTTAGGGAAAAAAGACGTTGGGACAAGCGTTTGTGAGGGAGCGTTAGTAAATATTAATATAGAGCAATTAAGTAGTCAGTTAGGTGTTGGTGAAATTACTGTTAAAGATATCGTAGACACTTTAATGAAGCCAACTCGTGACCCACGCGATGCCTTCCCACAACCATTACTGAAAACAGATGTATTAAAGATGGAAGATCTACAAGTTGGAATGGAACTACAAGGAACAGTACGAAATGTTGTTGATTTTGGGGCATTTGTTGATATTGGTGTAAAACAAGATGGACTAGTCCACATTTCTAAGTTACAAAAACGTAGAGTTAAACATCCACTTGAAGTCGTTTCATTAGGTGACATTGTTACGGTATGGGTAGATAAAGTAGAAATAGAAAAAGGACGCATTGCATTATCGATGATTCCACCAGAAAAGCAAGTAGAAAAGATTATAGAATAAGAATACAATAATAAGTGCATAGTGACCGCTATGCACTTATATTATTTATTGATCAAAACGAGATGACATTATTAAAATTCGATGGTAGTGGATCGCAGTAAGTTAGAGGAATGGAAGGAAGTGATAGAATGACAGACTTAGAGCTACAAAGTTTAGTTGAGGAATTATCTCTAAACTATTTTGAACGACCATTTGTCCATCGTGCTTATTTTAATAATAGATTGCGTACCACAGGTGGACGATACTTGTTAAATAGCCATAATATTGAAATCAATAAGAAATCATACGAATTATTTGGCAATGAGGAATTACGAGGTATTATACTCCACGAGCTATGTCATTATCATTTACACATTCTAGGTAAAGGTTACAAACATCGAGACGCGGACTTTCGTACATTACTGAAGAAAGTAGGTGCACCTCGTTTCTGTTCAACAATTGGAGAAAATCAAAAGCGAAAAAGTTTAAGTTTATATCTATATGAGTGTGTAGACTGTAAACATCAATATCCTAGAAAAAGAAGAATGGATACTAGAAAATATTGTTGTAGTAAATGTTATGGTAAGCTCCGGCTAAAAGAAATGAAGAAAAAATCCTAGACTTGAATATAGTGTTTGTAGTATATTTATTTGTGCTGTTTATATCGAAATAATTATTGAAACTAGTTGTATAAAAATAAAATTAAAAAATATAATAAAAAGTGTTGACTTATTAATAGCAAGTCTTTATACTAGTAAAAGTCGACAAGTTAAGTCAAAATTATTCCGAAGTAGCTCAGTGGTAGAGCAACCGGCTGTTAACCGGTTGGTCGTAGGTTCGAGTCCTACCTTCGGAGCCATGGCCCGTTGGTCAAGTGGTTAAGACACCGCCCTTTCACGGCGGTAACACGAGTTCGAATCTCGTACGGGTCACCATTTGAATTAATAGAAAAAATACATAGGTCCCGTGGTGTAGCGGTTAACATGCCTGCCTGTCACGCAGGAGATCGCCGGTTCGATCCCGGTCGGGACCGCCATTTTTGGGGTATAGCCAAGCGGTAAGGCAACGGATTTTGATTCCGTCATGCCCAGGTTCGAATCCTGGTACCCCAGCCATTTATTCCGAGCCATTAGCTCAGTGGTAGAGCATCTGACTTTTAATCAGAGGGTCGAAGGTTCAAGTCCTTCATGGCTCACTTTTTCCTTGACATTCGCGTTAATTAATGTATAATTAAAGAAGTCTTCATTATACAAAAACGCGGTCGTGGCGGAATGGCAGACGCGCTAGGTTGAGGGCCTAGTAGGGGCAACCCTGTGGAGGTTCAAGTCCTCTCGGCCGCACCAAGTGATTTGCTTTAAATATATCGGTGTTATTAACTAGCGTCAATTTTAGATCGCCTGATGTAAAGCGAAATAAAAACATTTAATATGCGGGTGTAGTTTAATGGTAAAACCTCAGCCTTCCAAGCTGATGTCGTGAGTTCGATTCTCATCACCCGCTCCAATATTTGAACCTTGAAAACTGAACAACAAAACGTTAATGAATTAAACGTTTCTATTATAGAAACACAATTTTGGACATCATAAAGATGCCGGCAAAAATTTGAGCTTTATCAAATTTTCTTTTATGGAGAGTTTGATCCTGGCTCAGGACGAACGCTGGCGGCGTGCCTAATACATGCAAGTCGAGCGGACCTTTTAAAGCTTGCTTTGAAAGGTTAGCGGCGGACGGGTGA
>NZ_JBMIRP010000040.1:0-22495 GCF_049202975.1 Ureibacillus sp. MALMAid1270
TACTATCCTCTAAAAAGCAGGCAAAATTCAATCATATTGTTAAAATTCTTAAACAAGTAAAGGGAAATACCAAATTTAGGTATTTATGCGCCTAAATATGATAATCTAAATCGAAAAAAGTTCACTTTTTCAGTGCCTTCGGGACAGTCTTTTTGTCCCAGTGATTTTGGGACACTTTTACTGTCCCCAATGTACCGCAATAGATGGGACGGTGGGGACAGTCTTTATGTCCCAGTGGAATTTGGGACACTTTTACTGTCCCCAATGTCCCTCAACCGAAGCTTTTGCACTTTTGATTGCCTTTGTTTGTTTCGTCCAAAATAGCGTTAAGATAATCCCAACAACTAATACGACCGTTGCAAAATAATACGGATAATTAATATCGATATCAAATAGGATTCCACCTAAAATAGGTCCACTGATATTTGCTAGACTTGTAAACATAGAATTCATGCCTCCAACGAAACCTTGTTCATTCCCTGCGCGGTTCGAAAGGTACGTCGTTACTGCTGGTCTGAATAAATCGAACCCAACGAATACGATAAACGTAACTAGCAAAATTGCGAAATACGAATGAACGACTGTCATTAAAAACACAAGAATTGCAGACAAAACTAAACTATATCGAATAAGTTTAATCTCTCCCCATTTTCTTGTAAGTCGATCAAACAATAAAACTTGTGTAATTGCACCAAATATTGCTCCACCTGTAATGACGATTGCGATATCTTTCGGTGTAAATTGGAATTTGTGATCGACAAATAAGCTAAAGAACGATTCAAAAGCTGCCAATCCAAACGAAGCAATAAAGATTAAAAGGAACGCAATAAAATATTTTGGTTCAAATATTTTTCTAAACCCTTGCCTTGACTTTTCTGAAGACTGTTCTGATGTTTCTTCTTCTGCTTTACGCTCTGGTTCAGCAATAAAAATGATCGTTAGAATCGCAGCTAAAGTTCCTAAAATACCTGCAAAGAAAAATGGAATACGTGTGCCAAACTCCGCTAAAAATCCACCAATACCAGGACCAATGATAAATCCTGTACTTATGGCAGCCGACATATAGCCTAGAGCTTTTGGTCGTGTTTGTAATGTAGTTATATCAGCAATATAAGCTGTCACTGCTGGCATAATAAACGCTCCACTTACTCCCCCTAAAATTCGAGAAATAAATAATACCCATAAATCTTTACCGAATCCAAATAAAAACTCAGATAAACCAAATATAAATAATCCAATGACCAGCATGATTTTACGGCCGTATTTATCAACCGCTTTACCGGCAATTGGCGATACGATTAATTGAGCAATGGCAAAAGCAGCAGTTAAATATCCAATTGTTTTCCCAGTGATTCCCAATTCATTCATTAGGGTTGGTAAGACCGGAATAATCAAACCAATACCTAAAAAAGCTATAAATAAATTTAATAATAATAAGCCTAATGTAAGATTGTAAGACTTCATTTTTTATTCTCCTTAACAAAAACAAATACTTTCAACTAAGATGTACTCGCCTGATTGATTTACAGATTCCATCGTAGTGTATATAGTAACTATATAGTCAAGGTGGTGTTAGTAAAAAATGAATAATAAAGGTGTCAACTATTTAACAACAGGTGAATTTGCGAAGTTATGTAAAGTAAATAAACAAACGCTTTTTTACTATGATCAGATTGGTTTATTATCTCCTATTTACAAAAATGAAAAAGGCTACAGGTATTATTCCATTAAACAAATCGAATTATTTTATGTCATTGATCTATTGAAAGAGCTTGGTATGTCACTAAGTGAAATTCAGAAGTATTCGAAAAATAAATCACCAGAGAGTTTTTTAGCATTAATGTATCAACAAAAAGAAGAAATCGTAAAGAAGCGTAAGGAAATCGAAATGAAAGAAAAACTAATTGAGACAAAAATTGCTTTGTTAGAAGAGTCTCTAAATATGGATTTTGACCAAATTACGCTTCAACATTTACCAGATAAAACATTGTATTTAAGCAGAAATATTGAAAATATTACAGATGATGAATTTGTTGAGGTTATTTCTGAATTTATCGGAGAAATAAACGAAGCTCAGCTTGATACGGGTTATCCAATTGGGGGTATTACGAAAAGAGAACATGTCATGAATGGCGATTATTCGAACTATAGTTACTTATACATAGAGCAGCCACATCCGAAAGAAGGTTATCCATACTTCAAAGCTGTAAAAGGTGATTTTCTCATTGGCTATCATGTTGGAGATGACAAAACGATTGGCCGTGCGTATGAACGATTATTTTCAGAATTGGAACGTCTAGAATTAAATATGGGAGACCACGTATTTGAAGAATATGTCTATGACACACTAGTAACAAACCAAAAAGAACACTACGTAACAAAAATCATGATGCAAATCATACGGTAGTGGGACATTGGGGACAGTCTTTCTGTCCCAGCCAATTTATTAACTACATCCATGTCCCAATACATTTATTCCTCATCTAATGATTCAGTATATTCCTTGTTTCGTAACTTCGCGTATTCTTCAAACTCATATAACTCAAATTGTTGGACAAACTCTTCAATGATCGCTTGAGTTGCCTTTAGTTCACCTACAATTATCGGATGAGCTGTTTGTAACTCAGGTGTTTCTAATTGCTTTTTTAGTGCCTTTTGCTTCGTTTCTAAATGCTCTAAAAACATAATTGCTCGCTTACGACGGAATGTTTTCGCACCTTCAACTCTAGCCTCAAATGACTCACCACGGTTTCTATGATTTCTGCCTTCGTGATGATTGTGATGACCTCTATACCCTTCATGTCTCATTACTTTCACCCCTTCGTATACAGGTGTATACATTATTTGTTATCAACAGTGTATACGTTTGTGTACCAATTCGACAATAACTAAAAATAAAAAACGCATATCCGAGTTGGATCTACGCGTTTTCAAATACTATTTGAATAAAAAATAGTGGGTCAGTTTTGGTCCAATTCTTCTGGAGTGGGACACTTTTACTGTTCCCGATGTCCCAGGGGGCTTACTGGGACACATTTACTGTCCCCAATGTCCCACCAACCCCAATGTCCCACTAACCCGATATCCCACCCCAAAATACAGGGGCCATATCAACATCCTCTAGCCACAGTTGTTCTGGGCAGGTTGGGTTTGATTTGATCCATACATCTAATTGATCTTGTTTTTCGTTTTTTCGCGTCCATGTTATCGTCGAGCCAATAACCTGTGTTGAATTGTCGATTTCATTGACTTTTGGGAATGTTAGTTGCTTTTGCTCCCCTGTTTTGATGTTGATTATATAAAGTGCAGTATACATGGTAGGCATTGGACCTTCATTCCATTCTTTGTTTTCCTTTGCCCGTGCTACAATGACTTCATCCTCCGATAACCATTCAATATCAAGATCGACAAACCCTGATGGCGTGAAGTTTCTTAGTTTATCTTTCATTGCAATGTCTGCAACAGTCGCATTTTTATTTTCAACGAAAAACCTACCCTCACCGGAAATAAAGGCAAGCTGATTTTTAGACGGAGCCCATTTAAACCAGTCATAAAATCCAAGCATTTTTCCTACCATTTGAAATTTGCTACCATCACTCGATAGTACACATAATGTATTGCTATCCATAGCCCACGAAGGAGTAGGTGTTGCGATAAAACTAGTCCACTTACCATCTGCACTCCATTTAAATGGTCCCGCACTAACCGCAAAAAAGTCATCAGTCATTTTAGGCAAACTGTAAAGTAGTGTTATTTTGGTTTCATCTAATTTCGCATCAACCGGTATCTTATAAATTCTGACTGGTTCCCATCCAGTTGGTAATACATACGATTCAGATGAAACGATAAACTCATTCCCATTTGGATACCACTCATAAGAACTCACACCTAGTGAAACGTTTTGAAATCCCTTAGGTAGCCCACTCTTCGAATTTGAAACATTGAGTACACTTCCAAATTTAAACGCAATCTGGTGTGAATTTGGTGACCATGAAAACGAACTTACATCAGTTAAATATGGCTGATGTGTCATTTGTTCTGTCGTATCATAAATAAACAAATGACTATTCGATCCGTCTTCCTCTGCTAACATAAAACCTAAAAACCTTCCGTCGTAAGACCACTGAGGATTATAAACATACAGATCTTTCGTAATTTGAATCTCATTTTTCCCTTCTTTTATCCAAAGCTTATGATCACGAACAAAAGCTGCTTTTTCTATCGATTCAGCAGATACTTGAAATGAAAAAATAAAAGTTAATAAAGTTACCAAATAGAAAATTCTAAATGCCATTCGATTCCCTCCTCGCTTTAGGATGGTTTGATCTATGCCGAAAATTCCAAAATAATAAAAAAAGCATTAACCTTTTAGTAGATTAACGCCTTTAATGCGACTATTTTTCTTAATTCGCCAATATCCAATCTGCAATATCTTCAATCACTTGTTTGTCTACCTTTTGAGGAACGGAATATTCCTTTTTCACTTTCATAATTTCACCATATACAGAAGGCATAAACAAATGGTTCAAGTTCGGGTAAAGTTTATAAGTAACATTTTCTTTATGGTATAAAATCTCTTTATAACTTTCAAAGTCATCTTTAATCGTTGCTTGGAAATCCTTTTCCCCTTGGAGAATAAAAATAGGTTTTTCTAATTTTGTTAGGTATTCGCTAGCTGGATGATCGCCCATTTCTTTAAAATAGTACGCTCTCACGCCACCAAATAGTTTCTTCGCTTTTGCTTCATCATCTGTCATGGTATATAGATTTTCAAATTTTTTGGAAAATGCAGCCACTTGTTTTTTTGCGATCCATCGCAAAAATTTATTTAACGAATTAATTAATGTCTCGTTTTGTGACATCATAATTTCTTCTAGCTTACGTGGAGAGCCCGCCATAATGATAATACCTGCAAAGTCCCCTCCCTCAGCGTCAATTCGCGGAGCTAACATTCCACCAAAACTATGACCGATAATAAAAATTTTGTTCGGATCGATTTTCGGATGTTTCCTTAGTAGATTTACAGCATGAATGGCATCTTCAATTGTTTCTTCTTTAACTGACATACTTACGTCATTCTTCATTACTTTCCCATACACAAATGTTCTTTTGTCATAACGTAGCACTGCAATTCCTTTTTCCGTTAAACCATCTGCAATATCTTTAAAAGGGGTATTGTTCCCCACCTTTGCATCCATATTGCTTGGTCCTGATCCTGGAACTAACACAACTGCGGGAAATTGATGATTATCTCCATTTGGGATCGTTAACATTCCATTAAGGGGATATTTTGTTCCTTCACCTATCGTAACCTTCTCTTCAAACATTCTTTTGCCTCCGTTTATTAGATTCCTTCCATAATTCGTGAAGGGAATGTAAAATTCCTCCATAAGTAAATTTAGCTTTGATTTTAACGCTTAGAACTCTTTCGAATTATTTTAGTAATCTTTTCGGATTAGAATGGAATGAAGGAAGACACTCTCTTGATTTTATTCCGGTTGAAATTCTATAGATTTTGCTTGATACATATTGTCACGATACTGATAAGTAATGATAATTGAGCCAGTAAATACACCTGGAGCGACAAGAGGATATAAAGTTACTGTAAGATTTTTATCAATAACCTCATATTGAATAATACTCCCGAAGAATATTTCGTCAAACAGTCGCTCGGGATAGGAAGAAAATCTCGCTACATTTACTTCGTAATGGTTCTTCCCAATACTAATCTCTGCTTTTTCAGAATTCAGACTGGATTTCACATTTTTATTTACAATCGCCAACGGATTATCGACAAGTACTTCTTTTAATGACTGATCTTTATTTTGATGGAAGACAGCAACTACCTCCTCTAAAACACCCGTCCCATAGCCTGTTGTTAAAATGATAATTAATTCTTTTTTGATATCCGAATTAATGTCTTCATAAACGATTTGCGGCGCATATGTAGGATTGGTCACATTTTTCCAGGATGGCCGATGAAATACAATACCTTTATAATCAATTTGAAAGTCTTCATAAAATCCATCTGTTTTCTTTGCAAAAATCGTTATATTTTCATCTTTGTTAGTAGCGATAACTTCATGCTCCGGAGTAGTAGCTTCTGAATTAATTGGAGAAATAAAATTTAGTAAAGCCATTGTTAATAAAGTAATTCGTTTCATAATCAACACCTCACTTTACTGTTCCCGTGCTAGATTAAATCATGCTTATTGAAGACAACTCTTAATGTTTCTGGACAAATTTTCTTGAATTTATTAAATTCTGTCTAGTAAATCCCGTTTACTGGACACTTTTCCAGTAATTCTCCAAATTCTGTCTAGTAAAACAAATTTACTGAACACTTTCACCTAGAATCACTAAAATCCGATCTAATAACCCGGTCACTCCCCTCAAAAATCAGCGGAATTTTCTTATAAGCATTAATTCCTGCCTCAACTTAAAAAAATGTAGCAAGTCTTAAATTATCGAACATATACTTTAATATTAGTACATTATACACATACAGATTATGGTATAATTTGAAATGATACGGGGGAAAGG
The DNA here is from genome assembly GCF_049202975.1 of Ureibacillus sp. MALMAid1270. Lineage (NCBI taxonomy): Bacteria > Bacillati > Bacillota > Bacilli > Caryophanales > Caryophanaceae > Ureibacillus > Ureibacillus sp. MALMAid1270. The sequence goes on from NZ_JBMIRP010000040.1 coordinate 6,544, forward strand.
AGTGTGCTTTTGAATACGAAAAAATTCTTTTCTATGTTTATTACTATTGTAGTAGTTGGTGTATTAATTTTTGTATTCTACAACTATCGTTATAGTGAAACCACAGTTCCTGATATCTCCAAAGATACATATAATTTTAGTACTCTTGATTCGTTAACGTCGGGTTATATTTACATACTTGAGGGTGATAAACAAGTACGAATAGACCTGATTGAAGGTGAAGCGAATAGTATTGTTGAGGCTTTAAAAGAAGAAGTTATCATTGGAACAGATGAGGCATTTTCCTCGAGTTCGGAACCAATTTATTTAATTTCACTAGAGGATCCAACCTCACAAAATGAAAATATTACGTTTAGTATATTTCATGACCTCTCAGAGAACGTCATCATTATAGAACCCTTCATCGAGGATTTATTCAAACCTAATCTCTATATTTCCAAAACAGACCAATTATATAGAACTATGAAAAAAATTATAGAGGCTAAGGCTATTAATTAACCCATTAAGATCCCTTTGAGAAAAATAATAAAAAAGCCAACTATCGGTGATGTCCATAATAGTTGGGCTTTACAACTTTTTACTCCGAAATGTATCCGTTTACATTTCAACTCTCTAATACAGTGGTCAAATTTGAAATCTTCAACAATAACCATTGGGAACTTCTGCTTTGAACGTTCCCTATTTTTATTTCTTTTAAGCAGTCGTTTTTACCAATGTACTTGTAGTTTATTGCCATTTGGGTCATAAAAGTGGAAAAAGGCATGGCCATTATCTTCTTTTATATCGTCAACCTTAACTTGATGATCGATTAAGTGTTGATGAAATTTAACTAATTCTGGACTTGTAAAGCCAATGCTAAATTCTTGTTCATGATTTATTGTAAAATGTGCAAATGTATCATCTTCGGTAGGAACTAAAATAAGCAAGAACGGTCTTTCATTTACTTTTATAATGGCACGTTCCTCCGTACTATTAATTAATTGCAGACCTAATATATCTCTATACCATTGTGCTGATAGCTCCAAATCTCTCACAGGAATTCTAATATAATGTACTTGCTCAATAAATGATATACTCATTGCCTTCTCTCCTTTGTTTAACCCGGTATATCAAATAGTTCCCTTTCTATATATCTTTTTCCTTCCAATTATCTAAATTAATCTGCGTGATTTAACTCCCATGAAATAAAAAAGAACATGCTCTGAAAAGAATTCAGTACATGTTCATGATGGTATGACTCCGAAGGTAGGACTCGAACCTACGACCAATCGGTTAACAGCCGATTGCTCTACCACTGAGCTACTTCGGAATAAAATTTTCCGACCAACAACCTTATTGGCTAATGGTCACAAAAATTATAATAGCCTGTGATTGATTGTTTTAAACATGGAAGTGAAAATTATTTTATGAGGATTTTGAATTTATTTTTATTGTTGGTCACTTAACTTGAACCTAGCAACTTCCTTCCCTTTTGAAGAAACTACTATTGTTGCATCTAATGCATTTTTCCTTAATACCTTTAAAAATTCAGGTGAAGCATTTTTTATTTCATGATTACTAATTAGCTCAATTAAAATAAAGTCTAGAATGAATTCCCCTTTTTGATTAGGTAGAAGTATCGGTTCACCTGTTTTTGCAGCTATTAAGTTTTTACCTTGATCATCAAACAAATTAAAGCCTAATATTTCTTCCGAAAGTCGTTGAAGCTTATCACTTGGTTGCAGCGTAACTTCAATACCCTCTTTAATACTGCCAATAGATTCATTTCCTCTATTCGCTAAAACAAATTTATAGCTAAGTATATTCGGGTTAAAAGACTCCCCTTCATTAGGAAAATATCCAACCGTCGTCGTCTCACTAATATCAACAGTTGCTTCAACAAGCTCTATGTTTGGTTGATTAGAACATGCCGATAAAATAAACACCACAACCACTAAACAAACAAATCTTCGCAATTACACCCTCCTCGTAGGGACGTTGGGTACAGTCTTTCTGTCCCACCAGATTTTTACAGAATGCCCATCACTTATTCATATATTATATGCATGTCCTTATGAAGCCTATGACGAGGCGGGACATTAGGTGGGACATTGGGGACAGTCTTTCTGTCCCACGATTAATTAATATGCTATTTATTTTCTACTAATCTATTAACATTTTCTTAATGTCTTCATAATATTCTTTTACAAAATAATAACTTCCGTCCGTGTCCAAGATTGTCTCGACAGCTGAATTGTATTCTCTTCCTCTTTCCTCCCATACGTGGACAATGTGGTTTTTATTGAATAAAGTTTTTGTTCCATCTGATAATGTTAATTCTATAAACATATTAAATCCTCTCCTTTCACATTGCTTTTTTTAGCCATACAAAAATTGCAATTAAATCTTCTTCATTTACCTCAAAATCTGGTTCAACCCATCCAAAACCATCGTTTTCAAAACGCGGAAAAACGTGCATATGATAGTGATTCACATCTTTAAAAACACCGTTATTTTGCATTACCGTAATTCCATCTGGTTGAAGAATCTCCTCTATAACTCTCGCAATCTTCTGTGCCACAAATATGACATTGCTTAGCGTATCTTGATCTACTTCTGTAAATTCTTCGTAGTGCTTTTTCGGTATGACCAAAACGTGGCCCTTATTAATTGGATCAATATCTAGAATGGCAATTACATAATTATTTTCATAGATAGTATATGATTTTTCTTTTTTAGCAATGATTTCACAAAAAATACATTCCAATTTAAAAACTCCTTTCTGTGGTTGCGGGTTGTATAAATAGTAGGTTGGGGTTATGTGCGAGTGTGAAGCTTTTATGTGCGGCTTTTGCACAAATACGTGCGGGTTTCGCAACTGTATGTGCGAGTTCCCATTTATGTGCTACTTCAATTTTAATACGTGCGAGTTTGAACCTCTTATGTGCGGCTTTTGACCAAATACGTGCTCGTTTCCTCTCTCTCAACTAGCATTATTATCAGTTGTATACAAAAGAAGCACCAATCCTACTTGGATCAATTTTTTATAAATCTATAATTCCACAACTAGAATAACTATACCTAATACTTTGTATTCAGACGAAACTTAACCCTTTCAAACATTTCATGTCCTTTATCATGCATCGCATCATAGGAAGCTTGATCATCGATATTCACAATATCTTGAAAATCAGCTGAAATGAAATAAAGAGCTTTTAGAGCTTGATGTAAATCAGCTACCTCTTCATCTGTAAGGTCAGTTCCGCGCTGATAGTCACGTAAATACCAAAGTACATCGTGGATTCGATCATGCAAATCTATCTGCACTAACATCTCCCTATTACTGTAAAAGAGTATATCTATAATTTGATATAACTCATTAGTTAGTTCATCAATTATAACTTCATCAGCCTCAGATATCGGACGGCTAAAGTCCTGCGCTAAAAGCTGTTCAGTAGTTTTATTCAATGAAAAAACAGTGTCTCGATAAATAAAACCAATTTGTTCTTCTAATGAAGTTATTTTATCTTCTAATATACTTTCTTTATCCTTAAATGGATTTTCTTGTCCCTTCCCTGGGTAAATAATCCAAATCAATGAACTAAGTGAGACTACTATTAAAATTCCGGCAACGTATTTCACCCAAGACACTTGATCACACTCCAAAATTCATGTTACGCACTCATCCTTAATAAACTGTCCGTATTATTACAACACCGGTGACTGACATTCATAAGAAAAAGCAAGACATTGAAAACCATGTTTCTCTAAAATCGGTCTACTCATCGGACTAGCGTCAACAGTTAGGAAAGGTCGCCCTTTTTCAATTGCTTTTTGAGCACGAACAGCAAGTAACTTTGAATAATAACCTTTTCCTCTATACTCTGGCAATGTTGACCCACCCCAAAGACTAACAAATGAGGAGTTTTCCTCTAAGTACATCCAAGCTGCACTTACAAGTTTCTCATTTTCATAGATTCCATAGAGATAAAGGCTCTCCGGATTATTCTGTTTATCTCTCCAAAGTCTTTCCCCAAGCTCAACTAGGGACTCATTCCAAATGGTATGCTCTAATTCGATGATATCTTTTATTCCCTGTTCATCCGTTATTTCCACTACATCCTGAGTTGCTCCATTTAATAACAAATGTTCATGATCTCCAATTTCCATCACCATCAGTGCTTCCGGATCCCCAATTGTAAACCCTTCTTCTCTCAAAATCTCTTTCAAATGTTCAGGCTTGTCATAGCTATATACCTTCCACTCAAAACCTTGCTTTAGTTGTTTGAAATAGTCTAACTCTTGCCTAATGATTTCTCTTGCATTGTCTTCATTTACATTAGATGTGCTAATAAACCCTCTCTCGCTGAACTGGGAAACATGGCGCACGACATGTTCAGTCGTTTCTCTTTTGAAACCTTGTATTTTTGCTTCTTGTCGAAGTTCTTTATGAAATAGTAAAATTAATTCAGTTTTATTCATCAGTGTGTTCCTTTCATATTGAGTTAAGGTCTATAAATTAGGAATTCTCCCCATCTACAATAGTCTTCCTTATCACTTCACACTTCTTAATCGCCCACAGATAATGATCAGATGTGTTCGCTGCAAAGTAGCTGTATAAATTACTTGTTTTTGTCCACTTATAATATTTTTTTGTCATGATTTCTTCATTTGTATGTAATTTAATTAAGTTCATTACTCGTTCATGGCTTAACTTCAACTTCTTCATAGCTTGAGTTAATGTTACATCTTGATAGTTTTCCCAAATTTGCTTATTAAGGAGATTAAGCGTACGCCACTTAAATCCCGGAGCAGGCATAATAGGTGTATCACCATCCATCCCTTCCCGATACCACCGTTCAAGCATGGCATGCCATTCATAAAGGTGCATTAAAACATCACGAAAATTCTTATCTCTATCTTCAGTTTCGATCGAGTTCCCTCTTTTTCTACTTGGAACAGATTCTATTATTTCAATTAGTGCTTGGAAATTTTTTTCGCTATTTAAAAGTAGTTCTTCTTTTTCTTTTTGTTCCACTTTGATAATAACCCCTTTTTTTTCTATATTTTAACACAGCATTTCACGCAGATGTTTAAAAATTCGGAAAATGAAAAACAATTCCCCAATAAAATTAAAAGCTATCCTTCAGAAAATTACTTTATAACGTAAATATATTTTATTTAAACGTAAATTAATATTGCATTCTAAAGTAAAATTCATTACTATATAAAGTAAAGGAGGTGGATTATGGAAAAGATGGATGACTTAAGATTAAATGTAAGTTTGTTACGCAGGAAAGTATCGAATTTAACTAGTGCAGCCAAGCAAGTTGGATTGCGACCAGCTACCGTTTCGAACCTATGTACAGGTAAAATTCCTGTTGGTAGAGCAGAGGTTCGTACATTAGTTGCACTTGCGTCATTGGCAGATTGTAGTTTGGATGAGTTGATTATTAGAGGGGAGAAAATCGATATGATTGAAACGAAAATCAAGACGTTAGATTTGTTTGCACCTCTAGCAAAAGGTGGAACTGTTGGTTTAGTTGCTCGTCCTGGCATGGGGCAGCTAGTGGTTTTAGCAGAATTACTTTACAGGTTAAGGAATGATGGCTATAAAACTATCTTCTTAATGCCGAATGGAAATCACCAGGGACTAGACGAAATCGTCGAAAATGCTGAAATCATTACGAAAACGATTAATGAAACATATGAACAGATCGCAAATATTGGTGCAAATGAAGATATACTTTTTGTTGCAGATAAAACCCACGTCGTGACAGGAGATATCTATGATTTACAAGAAAAGCTACTTGGCATTGGCATTCATTCCGTAACAACATTCCTAGTCGATTTAACTGGTGATGTTGTAGATGAAGATTTACCTTATGGACCACTCGAAACACTTTGGCAATTTGATGCTGATCTCTCTGCTAGACACCGATATCCAGCTGTGAATCCACTTACTTCAACCTCGTCTGTTCTAGAAGGAGCACATATCGATCAAGAACACTTCACGACACAACAAAAAGCATTAAAATTACTTCGCCGATACCGCGAACTGCGCTCATTAGTTAATGTCAGAGGAATTGATAAACTCCCAACATCTCAAGTATCAACTTATCTTCGTGGCGAAAGACTTGAAGCATATTTAACCCAACCATTTTATGTAGCCGAACCATTTACAAAAAAACCTGGTGTATCAGTTAGTCTACAAGACACACTTAAAGATGTGAATGAAATCATAAATGGCGCTTTAGATTCAAAAGAAGTATCGGAAATAGATTTCATCGGTAGCTTGTAATCTCGCTTCAAAAATCAAAAAAAGCGCTCCTTTTTGCGAAGAAGCGCTTTTCACATTCATTACAAGTTATCAATTTTTTCTACATCTTCTGCTGATAATTCAAAATCAAAAATATCGATATTTGCTGCTTGATTTTTAGGATTGTGTGATTTAGGAATTACAACTACACCGAGTTGAATTTGATATTTTAATAAAACTTGTGCACCTGTTTTGTTATATGCTTTACCAATTTCATCTAAAGCTACTTTTTGATGGTCTTCGGTTTTCATAGGACCCCAAGCAACAGGCGAATTTAAACAGTAATAGAAGCTAATTAAATAGGAAGCCTCCCAACAAAGAAGACTTCCTGAATTTTTATAACGTCTGCTTCATATGTATGGTTTCCGCATTATCCTTTACGTTCACCACTTTTGATTTTTTATTAATTAAATAAATACTTAATAAAATCAATACCATCCCCAAAAATAAGGATATGGTAAACGGTTCATCTAAGAATATTGTCCCAAGTAATACTGCGATTAATGGCACTAAAAATGTAAAAGAGCTTACTTTTCCAGCCTCCCCATTACTCATTAAGTACGTATAAATAATAAAAGCAATGGCCACACCGAAAATAGCACCGTATAATAAGCAAACTATAAACCATCCGTTCCATTCAATTGCCCTTATGTCTTCGGCTCCAAGACCATAAAACAACATGCATAGTCCACCAATGACATTTTGTATTGCAACTAACCAAATACCATGTACGACATTACTTTTTGTTTTGACATAAATTGTTCCAATTGCCCAACCAGCAGCTGTAATGACTGCCAGTACAAATCCTATAGGTGCAATCTTTCCGCTAATTCCATCTAAACTTACCATCACAACGCCTAAAAACCCTAAAAGTACACCGATGATTTTAATTTTAGTGAGTGTTTCTTTTAAATATGCCCAAGCTAGTATGACAACAAGAACCGGTTGCAAATAAACAATGACCGAATATAAGCCCGCAGGTAAATACTGCAAACCAACCGATTGCATCCCATAGAAAATAACCACATTAAAGATACTTGAGATTACATACACTGACCAATTTTCTTTCCATTTTATATGTTTCCATTGTGGTATTAAGATTAAAGCAAATAAAAACCCCGCAATGATGGAACGTATTCCTGAAAATAAAACTGGTGGCGAAAATTGAAGCGCATATTTATAAATTGGCCAAACTGATCCCCATATACATACAAGAGAGATTAAACCAATCATTGTCTTAATGTTACTATTCACTGTATTTTTTCACTTCCCCAAAATGCTACTTTACAATTCCCCCGGTTTGCTATTTATCATCTAAATGATAAATTAACTGAACCACGCCGGATGAATAGTGATTTGTAGTCACCAATTTCAAGTTTACTCTCTCTTTAATATTGGAAAATAGAGGTTTTCCCTCTCCCAGCACTACAGGGTGAACAGAAAGGCGGAATTCATCAACAAGACCTAATTGAATAAACGTTGTGATAAGACTCGCTCCACCATAGAGCCAAATGTCTTTTCCAGGTCGATTTTTGATTTTCATTACTTCTTCATAGACATCGTTATTAATGTATTTTACTAGAGGGTCCGTTGCCTTTTGCGTTCTAGAAAATACATATTTTTCTTTACTGTTCACAAGATTCCATAATTCTTTATCTGCTTCCGAATCTTCCGATTGCGCTTGATATTGTCCCCACAGATCATAGCTCTTTCTGCCGTAAAAAATGGTATCAATTTGATTTAAGAAATTCTCGAACTTCATCTCTGGATCCATAATACACCAGTCAATTTCTCCGTTTGACCCCTCTATAAAGCCGTCTAATGTTACAGCTAAATCTAAAAGGATTCTTCTTTGGTTTTTATTTGTCATTGAACTTCCCACCTTCCAAGTTAAGAAAAATCGATTTTATTCACAAGATGTTTAGGCTTCTCACCTTTTAGCGCAAGAATCAAATTTTCAGCAGCTAGTTCAGCCATTTTCATTCGCGTTGCGATACTTGCACTTCCGATATGAGGGAGTGTAACTACATTCGGTAAAGTTAATAAAGGATGATCCGCAGGTACAGGTTCCTTTTCAAATACATCTAATCCCGCTCCCCAAATAACACCATTTACAAGTGCTTCATATAAATCTGCTTCATTAACAATCCCACCTCTTGCCGTATTAATAAGGATGGCGTTTTTCTTCATTAATTTCAACTGCTCGGCAGTGATTAGGTTTTTAGTTTCCGCAGTATAAGGAGTGATCACAACAACGAAGTCGGATTCACTGAGTAAAGTTTCCATTGACACATATGTAGTACCTAACTCTTGCTCAACATCCGGCTTCCGACTTCTATTATGATACAACAGATTCATATTGAACCCCTTCGTTCTTCTTGCAACAGCTTCACCAATTCTGCCCATTCCAATAATTCCAATCGTAGCACCATAAATATCTTGTCCGGTTAATAAATTCGGTGACCACGTTTCCCATTTACCATCTCTTAGGAAATCGGAAGCTTCAACTAAACGTCTAGCTGTTGCCATTAATAAAGCGAAAGTTAAATCAGCCGTCGTTTCGGTTAATACTTCAGGAGTATTCGTAACCATGATCCCTTTCTTTGTGGCAGTATCTACATCAATGTTGTTATATCCTACTGCCATGTTACTGATAACTTTTAAATTTGGCGCTTTATCTATTAAACTCGCATCAATGGATTCTGTAATTAAACAAAATAACCCATCAATTTCGGATATTTTATTCTCCAATATGTCACGAGGAATTTGGACATCTTCTTGATCCCAAACATCCACATCTGCATATTCTTGTATTTTTTCAATGATTGGCTCTGCAATTTTTCTTGTAATTAACACTTTCGGTTTCATTTATATACCCCCTATTGTTTTTTAGTGATTTAAATTTTTATCCCTATGCATATCCCCTTGGAGCAATATGTTTTCATTTTAAATTCCATTCAATTTCTCGTACGGATCGTTCGTTTTGATTAAACCAATCTGCCAAAGTTTCATAGGATGTATCGGGTAAATCCGCTACAGAGAGAACTAAGGAGCCTCCTGCCAACTTCATATCAATTATTGGATATTCGAATTGTGAAAGAAAAGCTAATTCTGAAGGTGGGGTGATCTGCTTCCAATTTGATAAATTGATGACGGCGAGTTGATTTCGTACGACTTCATTCGAATCACTTTGACCAAAACGAGTCGCGACATAGGAATCGCTTTGTTGATGTTGTTGATAAAAACTCGTTTCTGATACCGTTAGAGAGCGAAATTTTCCATTATCATGTTCTAAAAATAGATTCGTACATAGTTTTACTCCGCAACCATAACTAACTAGAATGTAATCTTTGGAATCATTTTGAAATAGATATTTTGTAAAAATCTTCTCCAGTTCCACTTCTGGGTCAGAACTTTGATCGATGTACACTTGTAGTTCAGGTATTTCATTCACTGGAGCTTGCAGTGGGGATTGTCCAGGTATATCTATGGTAATTGTTGCTAGTTCAGATTGAACTTCTTGATCAATATTTTCGGATGTTGGTGAGTTGTTTATCGTTTGATTTTGATTGGTGGTTACCTCATTTTGCTGACTAGAGCACCCGGCCAGAACAAAGCAAATAAAAATATACTTAATAACCTCACAAATTCATCCCCCTTTAGGTTTTATTATATAGTCAGGGCAAGATAATATATAGGTAAGTTAGGATTATTTTCCATTAATAACTTAGATTTAGTATAGGATGTATGTACGAGTTTTTTCAATTATGAGACATTTAGTTGGAGAATCCTTCATTAGATGTCTTATTTCACTCCTATTTGAGACCAAATTTCAGTTACTTTCATTGCGAAATGTCTTATAACAAGTAGTTTTGGAACATTTCCAGTTGTTTTCCATCCCGAAGTGTCCCATAACACGTCTATTTGAGACATTTCCATTAGATTCCATTCTGAAATGTCTCATAACACGTCTATATGGGACATTTCCAGCAGTTTCCACCACGAAATGTCTCATAACATCCTCAATTGAGACATTTCCAACTGTTTGCCATCCTGAAATGTCTTATAACACCATCATTTGAGACATTTACAGCTGTTTTCCATTCCGAAATGTCTCATAACACGTCTATTTGAGACATTTCCAGCTGTTTTCCATCCCGAAATGTCTTATAACACCATCATTTGAGACATTTCCAGCTGTTTTCCATTCCGAAATGTCTCATAACACGTCTATTTGAGACATTTCCAACTGTTTGCCATCCTGAAATGTCTTATAACACGTCTATATGGGGCATTTCCAGCAGTTTCCACCACGAAATGTCTCATAATACCCTCATTTGAGACATTTCCAGCTGTTTGCCATCCCGAAATGTCTCATAACATCCTCAATCGAGACATTTCCAGCTGTTTTCCATTCCGAAATGTCTCATAACACGCTTATTTGAGACATTTCCAACTGTTTGCCATCCTGAAATGTCTTATTACAAACAGAAACGAGATATTCCAGCTCTCTTCATTGCCGAAATGTCTCGTTTCCAACTCCGCGTATTAATATTGTGAATAAAATAACGTTTATCTTTCGCCGAAGCGTTTAGCAAATGGCGATATATATTGTTTGGTAGATTGAGTAACGTAGGGATTATTTTGTTGGGGTTCTTTCATGCCAGTATAGGCCATTAACAAAGTCTTTGCTTGATTCAATGAAAAATGAGTTTTTGGATTTCTTTGTTGATCATCTAAATCACCCAAATGGGATAGAGTTTGTACATCTTCTTTTGCTGGTGGTAGGTGAAACAAATAATCGCCACAAGAAATTAATACAGTTGATGTTTGTCTCGAAAGCTTTGGGTTTCTCGAGAAATGTAATCCAAGCTTCTCTGCTTTCCCATCCATAATCATTTTCTCTAAAGCCTTTTTCTTTAACTCATATAAAAATTTTGGTTGCGTTGCAGCCTTGGCATGTTTATTTATAACAAATACGGCTTTTGATAAATTCTCCGTAGAGAAATCGAAGTGTTGTTCTTTTTTATTTGTAGGGTGTTTCTTATTCATTCTTTCAACTACTTTCGTAAAATCAATAGGATGTAAATTACTTATTATATTTTGTGTGCTTACCAAATATAGTACTCTTTTTCGATTAAAGACACAATTATTCATATAAATAGTGGTTCAAAAAGATAATAAATATAACGTCTTTAATATAAAAAAGGTTTAAGTTTCTTTTGAAAAACTTAAACCTTGATAGTTTTTTACGTGCGGATTCCCACGATTTATGTGCGACTTTTTCTGATTTATGTGCGACTTTCAAGCCGATATGTGCGGGTTTCCTCCAATTACGTGCGACTTTCCCCGTTTTATGTGGGGCAGCGTCATCACTGGCCGCATAACACCACCACATCATAACCTTTAAACCGAATAAGCCCCATCCCAAACAATCTTCTTATAATGCTCAGCGTCCGTATCGCCTTCAGTACTGAAGAATAAAATCTTAGAATCTGAATCAATCTTTAACTGCTCTTTTAAATCAGCGTACTCACTTCTTCGTAAGATTTCACTTACTCCTCCTACACCAACCGCTCCCGATTCACCAGATACCACTTTCAAATCATCTTTAATTGGCGCTGCTAAGATCCGCATACCTTGGGCGGCAATGTTGTCTGAACATGAAAGGAAAGCATCTGCATAATACTTTAATATTTCCCATCCAAGTGTACTTGGTTCGCCACATGCGAGCCCTGCCATAATTGTATCCATATCACCAGATACGAAATGTAGTTTTCCATCATTTGCTTCTGCAGTTTTATAAATACAATCAGCCTTATCTGGTTCCACTACAACTGTAATTGGACGATCCTCACCATAAACATTTGCGAAAAAGCCTTGTACTGAGGCAGCCATTGACCCTACGCCAGCTTGAATAAAGATGTGAGTTGGCTTTTCCCCCAATGCATTTAGTTGATCATACGCTTCGTAAGCCATTGTAATGTAACCTTGCATAATCTTCTTCGGAATTTCTTCGTAGTTTTCCCAAGCCGTATCTTGCACTAATACCCAACCATTTTTCTCAGCATATTCAGCAGCTAATCGAACTGCATCATCGTAGTTAACATCAGTAATGGAAGCATCTGCACCTTCAGCAAGAATGTGATTCAATCTTTCCACTGAAGATCCTTTCGGCATATAGACAACCGATTTTTGTTTCAGTTGTTTTGCCGTCCATGCGACACCTCTACCATGATTTCCGTCCGTTGCTGTGATGAAAGTTAATTCTCCCAATCTTTCACGAACTTCAGAAGATACTAGTTTATCATAAGTTAATTCAGCCAGATCTATTTCTAACCTTTCAGCCAAGTATTGCCCGATTGCGTAAGAACCTCCTAATGCTTTAAAAGCGTTTAACCCAAATCGATAGGACTCGTCCTTGACGAAAAGTTTATTCACCTTTAATTCTTTTGCTAGATTGTCTAATGAAACTAGTGGAGTTGGTTCGTACTGCGGGAAACTTTTATGAAATGCATTCACATTTTTCGCTACATCTAAATTAAGAAATTCAAAATTTGAAGTTGGAACTTTATTGCGCTCAAATTTTACTAATTTCAACTTGATTTACCCCTTTCTATTTTTCCTCCCCTTACCTAATTCTAACATTTCCCAATTTCCGAATATATAAAGTTGTTATTGAATTGTATAAATATATTGAGGTACTATTTGATTCAAACTGTATATTTAAGTGTTTATTCAATAAAAAATATATAAAAATAATAAAACACCAAAGCGTAAACCATGCCATAAAGGTTATATATTTAGTAATCTATAAAATTATTTAGTAGAGCGCATCGCTTCCATTTCACATACATAACAAGGGAATTCAAATTGGTACTTCATCATTTGGCGAAATGTTTTCGTTGTTTTTGTTTCGGGGCAGTAGATGGATTTGTCGATCATTTGGTTATGGCAATTCGTAATTTTATTGACTTTTACTCTTGTTCTTTTTTCATGAAGCGCAATTACTTCTTCTGCTGTCGCTCCAAAATAAAAAGCATAATTTTCATTGCCATGTTTAATCGCAAATAGTTTAATAGGTGTAATTTTTAATAAATTCTTCTTATTCATCTCCTCAAATTCATGAACTTCCTGATCAGTCAATTCCACCTCATAGATTTTTTTTGCGAGGTCTGGCTTCATCACCTTTCCTTTAATGAGACAAAAATAAATATAGTGCGCCATATGGGACATATCGTAAATTCTCGCATCTTGAAACAATTGCTCAACGGTTTGATTGAAAGCATCGTTTATCATAATGTTTTCCCACAACCTCCCCAGTTGCCCGATTATAGGCTGTATATGCAACCCCTGTGGCACCATTTCGATTTTTCGCGACATTTAATTCCAAGTACTCAATAGGCGATTATTTCGTCATTCCTTCAACCAATTCTTTTGATTGTTTATAATATTGCTCACAGTAAAGTAAAATGACTACATCTGCATCCTGCTCAATGTTTCTAGAATCTCGTAAATCGCTTTCATTTGCCACTTGTTATGCCTCCCTTCTACGCTTCGGTTTACTTGATTTCAAAATAAACGGCCAGTTCTTGACAAGATTTCTTAAATTCATTTGGAGTTGTCTAAATACAGACATTATCTTGACAAAATTTCTTGATTTCATTCAATACTGTCTAAATAAAGGGTTTATATTGACAAAATTCCTAGATTCAATTCGAAGTTGTCTAAAAAGAGGGTTTATTACGACAGAATCACTAGAATTCAGTCAAAACTGTCTAAATAAATGGCTTATTTTGACAAGATTCCTAGATTCAATTCGAAGTTGTCTAAATGAAGGGCTTATTACGACAGAATCACTAGAATTCAATCAAAACTGTCTAAATAAATGGCTTATTTTGACAAGATTCCTAGATTCAATTCGAAGTTGTCTAAAAAGAGGGCTTATTACGACAGAATCACTAGAATTCAGTCAAAACTGTCTAAATAAATGGCTTATTTTGACAAGATTCCTAGATTCAATTCGAAGTTGTCTAAATGAAGGGCTTATAATGACAGAATCCCTAGATTTCATTCAAAACTGTCTAAATGAAGAGCTTATTTTGACAAGATTCATAGATTCAATTCGAAGTTGTCTAAAAAGAGGGCTTATTACGACAGAATCACTAGAATTCAGTCAAAACTGTCTAAATAATGTTCTCAACTAACTTTCTGAAGTTAGTGAATCGATTAAACTGAGTGTTCTGGAAATCTTTGCTATAATGTAAGGAATAAAATCAATATTACCGGAGGGATTAGAGTGAGAAGATCTTTATCGGGTTTATGTTTAATTTTTGTCGTGCTATTTACATTAGGCTGTTCAAATGTAGCTAATTTTTCTGAAGTTGTGAAAAGTGGTACTTATTCATATGAAGAAGCTGTGAAGCGCGGAGATATTGTTTTTCAAGCAGAGGTTGAGAACTTTGAGAGGTTTGAGCAATTTTTAAACAACATTGCGAATAAAACCGAAGACACAATCCGAATTACTGGCTACACTCATGAAGGAGACCCCATTTTCGAAGATCTACATTTTGACGGGAATGAAATACATTATACTCACGATAATTCTCACAATGAATTTGCTGGTAGTGATCGAGGCATTACAAAAGAAGTCTGTAAAGAAACCGTCGATATAACGACTGAACAAGGCAATACGGAATATTGGTTAAGAGGATGTTTCGACGGGAATGATCTCTGGCTGATTACTGTAGACAAATAATTTATTATTAATAAAGATTGTGAATTTCACGCTTTTATATAAATATATAAGGCATTAACCCCTTTCCGGATTAATGCCTGTAGCTGACAATTATTTTGGTTGAAGTGGAGTTGTTTCAAGGATATCTTCCACTTCTTCGTATCCTTCTGGAAATGCAAAATTATATCTGGCAGGAAGTGCGAAAACATAGTTATCATTTTGTCCAAGTAAGCTTGGAAGTATCGGTGCTGTGCCAATAACGAATTTTTCTTTTTGAAGTGATGACCACTGCTCATGAGTAAAGACCATGATTGGTATGTCTTGAAGTAGATTTTCTTCGGTCCATTTTGGGTGACGAATTGTTAGAATTGGCCCACTTTCAACTACCGTCTCTTGTTGATTAATGTCTCTACCTTCCCATTGATCTGTCACCACTTTATAACCCAACCAACTTTTTGGTAATGAAAAAGTAAAACCATATTTAGTATTTTCGTAAATAAGATTTTCTGAATTCGTTTCTTTTTCTTCTGATGTAGATTCTTCATTGCTCTTTTGATTTTGCTCCCCGGAACTTGAAGCATTTGCTGTTTCACTCGCCGTATTACAGCCAATCAAAGACATACAAAAAATGAATAGTATTCCAATAAATATAGTCTTTTTCATAATTGGTAGCCCCCCTTAACGCAACTAACATTCCCAAAATTACAAATAAACATTCTTAAAATTAGTCGCAAAAGAAGCCTTATTGGTTTCAGCTTTTATTACTCCCAAAAAATAATAGAGTAGGGTGACCATTTTCATGGCCACCCCCTCATCAAACCGTACGTGCCCTATTAAGGCATACGGCTTACCAATGTGTTTAATTGAATTAATAAGTTGCTAATCTATTGGCGTAGTTCATTTTCCTTACACGTTCA
>NZ_JBMIRP010000041.1:0-6308 GCF_049202975.1 Ureibacillus sp. MALMAid1270
TTGTGTGAAATGCTTGAATACGAGATTGCCACATCAACTGGCGTTCAGATTGTTTCATAAAAAAACCTCCAACTTGATTCATTTTCATGATTGTCTCATGTCCATGAAATTCGTTGAAGGTGTGTTATATTTGACGCTTACCCATATTGATATAGTTAATAGTCCAATACTTACAGCGAATAATACTAGCGGTATCAATAAATTAACAGAAATATCAACTCTGTCATCTGTGTTAAACATTATATCCGTAATCTTTGCCCCAGAATTAAGTTCTTCGATAATTGGTAAAGAAAGCTTGTTAGAAATGAAAATTAACATAAAAATAATAATGATACCCAAAGTTTGAAATAATAAATCGTAATTTTTAATTCTTCTATCTTCCACTCTTGTCCTCCTTTCTTAATTAATTTTTATGTTAGGTTAATGAACATAATTACCTAAATTTGTATTTTTTATTTAGATAATTTATGAAGTAGGAAAAAAAACACCTATTCACACCCCACCCTATTTTCCACCAACCACCCCATGATCCAAACCTGTTATAATATTACATTAGACATAGTACGATAGTATGGAAAGGAAAGGGGATTATAATGCAACCATATTGGAATTTCCCGGCGGCGGCAGGTGGGACGATTAACTCCATCAATAACGCGGGGATTGAAACATTTAAAGGTAACGAATTGGATTCTCTGACACGTGAGAATTTGTCAGAATTCACTTGATGCGATAAAAGATGAAACGAAACCGGTTGTGGTGGAGTTTAAAAGTTTCAAACTACCAAGTTATCAATTTCCACAACGCGCGGAGTTATTAGAAGCATTCAACAAATGTGAAACAACTTGGAGAGGTAAGAACCCAAAATCCGAACAGTTTATCGAGCAAGCAAAATACATATTAAACGAACAGGAAATACCGTTCTTGAGAATTAGCGATTTCAACACAAAAGGATTAGAAGGTGCGCAAACAGGGGAACTTGGTTCTCCATGGAGCTCGCTTGTAAGAGAAGCAGGATCTTCGAACAAGGGAGACAGCTCTGGTGGTAGTTTCGGTATCGGGAAGTCCGCTCCGTTTGCGAACTCGAAGCTCCGTATTTTATTTTACTCATCACAAGACATATCAAACTACCAATCTCACATTGGTGTGGCAAACATTATGTCATTTGAAAAGCAACCTGGCCAAATTACATTAGGAACGGGTTATTTTACGAACAATGAAAACTCGAATGCAATCCCGGGTCTTATCAATTTAGATTCAGGATTCAACCGTGAAGAAACGGGAACTGACATTTTCGTGTCAGCTTTCGAACCGAAAGATACGAACTGGGTGGAAGCGATTCGCAACTCAGTGATTTACAACTTCTTCATCACAATTTGGCAAAACAAACTTGTCGTAAAAGTGGATGATGAGGTTATTTCGCATGAAAATATCGGCTCATTTATTGCACAGCTTGATGATTCAAATGAAGATTATCGTCATGTGAAAAATTACTTTAGACTGCTAACTTCTGAGGATAGCATTCAGATTCCTTACCCGGCGAAATCTTATAAAAAGATTGGTAAGTTCGAAGAGGGGGAAGCGACTCTATTCATCATGAAGGGTGAAGATTTGAATCGTCGTGTTCTCATGACGCGTAAAGCGGGGATGCGTCTATTTGAACAAAACCGTATCAGTGGCAGTATTTCATTCACAGGGATTCTCATTATCACTGGTAAGCACATGAACCAAGTGTTTAAGAAGATGGAAAACCCGGCGCATACTCTTTGGGAACCAAGCCGATTTGAAGAAGCGCCGAAAGAAGCAGATACGGCCTTTAAAGACTTACGCAAATTCGTTCGCGAAACAGTGCAACAAACATTCCAGGCTGAAACGACAGATACAATGGATGCCTTTGGTTTAAGTGACTTCCTACCTGACACGACGACAGTGGAGGGTGAAGGTGACGATAAAAAAGAGTCCCTTACGCTAAAAATCAAATCCATCGCCCAAAAGAAAAAAGAAAAGCCGAAAAAGAAACTGAAGAAAAAACAACGAAAAGAAGACTTCGAAGAAACGCTTGCTGAAGCGGGCATTACACCTGAAGGAGATCAAGCAGGCCACTCAGATGATGAGCGTGATGCAGGTCTTGGCCAAGGTGGCGGAACTGGCAATACTCACGGTGAGCAAGGCCCTTCTGATGAAGGAACTGGTGGAGCTCAAGAAGGCAAAGGCGAAAAGGAAAAAAATAAACCAATTAATGTGGAAAAACGTTACGTCTGCCTTCAAAAGAATGAAGGGTTATATTGTGTAAACATCAAACCTGAGAAAAAATTCGAAAAAGGGAAACTGGAATTCAAAGTATCAGGTGAACAAAGTGATTACATCTTACCAATACTTGATGTTCAATCACCTGACATCCAAGTGACAAGCATTGATAAGAATGTTGTACGTTTTATCAACTTAACAGGCAAGAAACCAAAAAACATTCAAGTAAAAGTAGATTACGAGCAATACTGCGTGATGGAGGTGGACCTATATGAAATTTAATAATTCATTCCCTTACCCAGTGCTCTCATTAGAAAACGATGATTATATTGGCTCGAAGTTTGAAACAACAGTTGAAGCACAGAAAACATTTGGTCAACTATATATCAATCTAAACTGTAATCTTCAAGACAGTAAGATTGCGAGTCTTATAAATGAAGGAAAAGCAAAATATGCATTGCACGTGGAGTGCCCACAAACAAGTTTCCGCAAAATCTATCAGTCAGAAGAAACGAAAATTGTGGCAGCCATTCCTGAGAACGTTTTGCGCGGAAAAATCGATGTGCATCCATTTATCTTGGCCAATGAAACAATCGAAGGTTATACCAATCCCAACTTGAATGATTTCTATACGGATGCAACGATCACTTACGAGAAGGGAAACATTCTAGCCCTTGGTGAAGCAGTGGAGGTCACTCTATTTGAAGATGACCTAGAGTCCCAAAACTTGCCTTCCATTGTAACGATTCGTCGTTCAGAAAGCGCAAAAGAATTGGTCGTATCACTGAACTCACCACAAATTATTATCGAGTTACCTAAAGCGATTTACGATCAATATGCAATTAATGCAGGATCGCGATTAAAAGAAACAATTCTTTCAATGGTGATTCTGCCAAGTCTAGTTGAAGTGTTCTATACATTAAAGGAAGATAGCGCGGACTACAGCGAATACAAATGGTACCAAGTTCTTGAGCAAATCTTCAAAAAGAACAACATTCCATTAACACAAGTCATTGATGGAACAATCCCTGTTCTTCGCGCAGCTCAAATGGTCCTACAAAACCCATTAGAAAAAGCATTCAACGAAATCCAAAAACTAAACGAAGGGATGGAATAATCAATGAAAATCAAATTTTTATCTGAAGACGCCTTACAAGACCTTCGTGTAAACTTCGAAACTTACAAAGAGCACTACTACAAACGGGACGATGCTTGGTTTGATGAGTATTTTGGTCAAGAGGGGCGATTACTAGAGTCGAAGATTGAGTTTGAGAAACCTGAACTACATATGGGTGAAGATTACTTAGTCAGTGATTACGAAAATGTAAAAATTGTCTATGAATCATTGAAAGACCTACCAGTTTCCTTAGCAACGCAAGAGAAGCTTTGGTCGGGTCTAGCACACGTGTACTTCCGTGATTACATCTATTATCGAATTGAAAAAGACATTGAAAAGAAAAACGATACACGTATCAAATCGGCAATGTTCTTTGAAAATGGTGCGAAACGTTCGTTGTTCGTTCATGCACTAGCACGTTTGTGGTGGGTAGGGTACATGACATATGACGAGAACAATCAAGAAAATCCATACTGGCTAACAAAATTCTTCTGCTCAGCTGACTTCTCAGCACGTTGTGTAGTTTTCTTCTCGAGTAACTTCACATCAAACCGTGCTATTACGAAAGGAATATTGCGAGCTCTGATTGGGCTTCGGGATGATGGTGTTGCTATTAAACGTGCTCATTTTGTTGAATCAACAAAGTTCCTAAATGTTTCAGGTGGAGCCATGGTGCTTGATCTTCTAGAAGAAGATGAAGTGAAAGAGATGGTGGAAAAGAGGGTTAGGAAGGTGTTTGCAATACAAGGGAATGTAGTGTTTTCCCTAAGGTAATCTACTAATTTCACTATGAAGAGAAATAAAAAGACAGTCTGACTAATATGGTTGGACTGTTTTTTAATAATTGAGTAATATAATTGGTAGAGATTGTATAATTGATTGTAGGTGATGGAAATGAATGATTCTCTGTTAATAACGAACAAAATTAAAGTTTTTATTAGCTCAAGATGTGGAACTGGTTATGAAAAATATAATGAAGTACGTAAAGAATTAAAAAGACTTATTGAGTCTAGTCAAATAGCCGAAGTTTATTTATTTGAAGATGAGGGAGCCTCTACACAATCTGCGCAACAAGATTATCTATATGCTTTAGATGATAGTGACGTATGTCTCTTTTTGATTGATAATGCGGATGGTGTTACACCAGCAATTGTTCGAGAAATTTCTAGAGCTAAATCACATCCTAAAAAATCAATATATTTATTCTGTAATGAAACTGAAAAGAAACCAACGCAAGTACAAGAAGAATTAACGGGAGCAACGGGTTCTAAATATTATATTGTAGATAACTTTGATGATTTTATTAAACATGGGTATCAAGACTTAATAAATGATATATGTAAAATATATAGAAATTATTGTAGAAATAGACTTATTGACGTAGAATTCGATAACCATAAAGATAATAATGATAATGAGCTAACAATGTTTACTGATTCATTATCAAAGCATAACTTGAAAGGAATAGATAAATCTAAAGCATACATAGGTAATTTAATATATCCATTAAATTTAGAAGTAGAAGACAGTTTAGAAATAGATAATTACCTAGAAACCTTTTTAAAGGTCTTGTGGGGAGAAAAAGAAATTAGGGAATTTAATGTTGGTTTATATTTGGATATTCTGAAAAAAGAACAGGATGAGGATCTAAATAAAATTGTTGAATTAAGATGGAAGGCGATTCAATCCTACTGGTTAGATGATTTAAACATGGTAATTACTTATCTTACTGAGTCTCTTAAATTGTCCAAAGAAAAGTACATGCCAGATTGGTTTATACAAGATATTTTAGTGGATATAAGAAACATAGAGAGATTAATGGCTAGAATTGATAATAAATTTATCTTTGAAACTGATGCACAAAAAGAGTTAAGTAATATGACTAGAGAGTTATTTTACCCAGTAATCGATAGATATGATAAGCAACTTTATGAAGAAATTAATAAAGAATATAAAAAGGAAAAAGTGAAATCTGCATATACTGTTAGATTTGGGAATAATTTAAATATCTATGTAGAATATATAGCTAACATTTATGTATCAGCATGTTATTATGGATCGTTAACACATATTTTGTTAATAAGGGACAGGGTTAAGGACGTATTATTTCACCTTTGTGAAGAATATACAGATTGGGAATTTAGAGTTTTATTTATTAAAATGGCTATGGTTACAGAGGAAAGTACGCAAATTACACAGTATATTTCTTATTTTAATAATATTCTTGGAAAATTAAATTCTAAAGACGCTATGGATATTTATGAGTTTGCAAAGTCAATACCATTGAAGAATAATAAGTTTAAATCAAAATTAGAAGTGTATAAGCACTTAGGATATTTTTTTAATGACGATGATTATAAAATCATACTAGATGAATTAGTAAAAGAAATTTATCAGTGGATAGAGAATGAAAATCGAACAGTATTCTTAGGGGATCTAATAATTAGTGCAATTAGGGAAAATAGATTTAGAACTGATTCTAATTTAATTGTTGATATATGTCTCAAAATAATTCATAAAAAGATGTATCGCTTCTATGATAAAGTTTTTGATTTATTAGGGATTATGGACTTAACTAATGTTCAAGATTATAAAATACAATTAATAAAAAATGTATTAATAGAATCTGTAAAAAGTAGTAATAATTATAGAAATTTAATAAATGCTCTTATTAATTTTAGAAAACAAATAGATATGTATGATGTTAGTCTAAATTATGGACACAGTAAATTGGGAGTTTATAAAGTATAATAATCTCAATAATTTACTAGGAGTGTCTAGGATGACAAATCGAAAAAGTTACGACAAAGAATTTAAATTAGAGGCAGTACAGTTAGTTGAAAGTGGGAAAAGAGTTGCGGAGGTTGCACGTGAGCTAGACCTTGCAGAACAAACGTTACACAATTGGGTAAGGAAATTTGGTAAAGATGGAGAAGCTGCTTTTGTT
>NZ_JBMIRP010000042.1:0-16694 GCF_049202975.1 Ureibacillus sp. MALMAid1270
GCAATGGCTCACAATCTCCTGAAAGTAGCAGGCATCCGCCAGCTACTTTCACTAAAAATCAAAGAAAATAGAAAACAGATGAATGGGAAATCAAAATTTCCATTCATCTGTTTTCTTTTTAGGGCTTTTTGGACAGCCCCATTTTATTAACTATGTTGAAGATTATTTTTCTTGTATTTCAACATACTCAACATACTTAATAATTATCCGTAAACCATTCAATCAGCTTCAAGCTTTATATTCTAACGTTTTACTTATCATTGATAATTTTTCAAGGTATAATGAAAGGAAGGACTTTTTTAGATAATTATTTTAGGAGCGATTACATGAGTTTATCGATTTCAACAATCGTACGAGATTATTCGCCATTCATATATGAACAAATCGATATGATCGAACGTACTC
Source organism: Ureibacillus sp. MALMAid1270 (assembly GCF_049202975.1). NCBI lineage: Bacteria > Bacillati > Bacillota > Bacilli > Caryophanales > Caryophanaceae > Ureibacillus > Ureibacillus sp. MALMAid1270. The sequence continues at coordinate 406 of NZ_JBMIRP010000042.1, forward strand.
TCCATCCTTCTGTAACTGAAGATGAGGAGCTTGTTCGACGTGCGCTTTTTGCTGTACGTAATAAATCTGTAGTATTCCAACGATATATACCGATGAAGCAGCGTCTATATATTATTGTTCAAGATGTTCGTCCAACTGATGTAACGATTGATTTCTTTCACAAATTAGTTGAATGTAGTTGTCCGCAAGATGGATTATGCCGACATAAAGTTAGTGTCATGTTATCTCTCTATCAATATTTGGAATCTGTTCAGGATTGGGCTACAAAATGGCGCGAGAAAAAAAGTGCTTCACTTCATACATTAGCAAGTGAGCGAAGCCCTGAAAGCTGGCAAGCGATGGTCGATGAAGTAATGTCCCATATTGTAAAAGGGGATTTACGTGTGGATAGTTATTTAATTTCTACTATGGTCGATAACGCACTCATGAAGCTGAAAAAACATTTACCATTTGAGCGTGAATGGCAACCACTTTACAACATTTTTATGGAACTATCCGTGTTAAATAAATTCTGGGAACATCTTTCAATTTCAGGTTCCCAGCTTCAAACCGACTATTTTGAATACTTTTTCGATAGACGTATTCATTCACTACAAAATCATATTCAAGAAATAACAGCTCGGTCTCGCCTTTTTGCTATGGATCCCTTTTATGATGTTCTTCAAAAAATGGTGCGAGAATTCATTACCAAAAGAGAAGGTCATTTGAATCGTCGGATGAATTTATATTTACTCTTTTGGGATACAATGTTTATCGAACGTGATCGAGCAGTCAAAGAACTTGAGTTAATTGAAAATTCAAAGGTTGTACAAGATGATCCTACCGTTGAAGTAATCAAAAACATGTTCTATATAATATTAAAAAAGTATGATGCCATGAAGGAAAACATAAAAACCATTCATGAAGATCAATTACTTATTTATTTTGGCTTAGCAAAATTTGCTGTTTCGAAAAACGATTCAATTGCGATTGAATTATTATTAAAGGCTCTATTACCTTACCTTAATAAATTCTTTAATCACGATTTACAACCAGCCTATCGTCAAATGTATGTGAAAAAAGTTAGCAAACTTTATGAGCAAATTACACTTTCCGAACACGAAGAGCAGACTTTATATTCCGCTTTTGGTACATATGGAATACAACCATTTTCTATGTATTTGTTGAAAAACAAACGATACGATGAGTGGGCAGCCCTTCATTTGCTTCACCCATCTTCTATTTCCTATTTAGAATCCTGTGGTTTAAAAGAAGTGTTAGAAGAAGCTCCTGAAACAACACTACCTCTCTACCACTATTATGCGATGGAAGAAGTTATTCAAAAATCACGGTTGAACTATAAACAAGCTGTTCGTATTTGGAAAATGATGAAATCAGCTGCGAAAAAAAGTGGCAAACTGAATTTTTGGACGGATTATATTCAATCTGTCAGTGAGCAATATAAACGATTGCGTGCATTACAAGAAGAGTTAGAGAAAGGAAACTTGCTCGTATGATACAAAATGGCCCATCAATATCACCATTTACAAAATCAATTCGATTACAAATAGATGAACGTGAATATGGGATTTATGCTGTAAAAGCTACAACTACTTCCTCTTCACAAAATCATATTTTTCTACCAGTAAGCTCATGGGCCCGCCTTTTGTTTTATCGTTATGAGCCAAACTTTTTTGGACTGAATGCAAACATTCAGGAAGAGGCTATTTATCTTACTACAAGTGAAATGATGGATTTATTGTCTCCAAAGTATGTGCATCCTTTCGTACTGTTTGAAGGGACAGATGACGGTTCAGACAAAATAATTCGTGTGTTAAAGGCAGTTCAACAACTTTGGAACAGTTCTGCACTTTGGGACTACGCAATTTTAACTGAGGATGGATACCATTTTGAAATTCCTGAGTCATTCAGTCAAGATGAACACGTAGTTAAAAGCTTCCATCCTTATGAAGTCGATTTCTCAAAATGTGTGGAACTACTCAATATTGCAACAAAACAAAAATTGGCTTACGCAGGTCTTGCAAGTGAAGATATACCTGCCCTACTTCCATTCTTTAAAGACGGCGGATGGCCATTAAATAATGAGCGAACAATTGGTGATGTGAAAGTTGCACTGAGACTAAGTGAACCTGTTGATGCATCAGAAGAATGGCTACTAGAGACAGTGATTAGTTCGATTAAATCTGCGAAATTATGGACACCACCTGTTCGAAAACGTAATGGTTCGATTCATCAGGTATTACCTGAAAAATGGCAACCTTACGCAGACGAAATTATTGCTTTTCAAAAGCAAATATTAGCCATTATTCATCTCGATAGACCAGAAATCTCTCCTGATGTATTATTCCATGTTCCATTAGAAGATAAAGAAGTCCGTGAACTCTTACGTAATGATTTTGCAAAATTACAAGCACTTGGTTTTGATGTCATTTTACCGGCTTGGTTAAAGGAACTAAAACAATCCAAAATGCGAGTTCGTGTTAGTGCAACCAATCAATCCGCACGAAAAGTTGCGGGACTTGATGATATCTTAACCTTTAAATGGAACCTGTCACTAGGTGAATCGGAAGTTTCGGAAGAACAATTCCGTCAAATGGTCAATGAAAAACGTGAATTTATACGTATTGGTACGGAATGGTTCCGTTTAGATGCCGAGTGGATGAATGGCATACGTGAGCTTATGGATAAAGCAGAGCAGGAAAACTGGACTGTTCGTGAACTTCTTTTCCGTGAAGTGCCAGAAGAATTAACTGCTCCTATACAAGATGAAGATGATTTAGAAGATCTAGAAAGAGATAATCCTTTATTTGTCTTTGAAATGCAAAGATCATTAAAGACTTATATTGATCAATTGCAGGAGAAAAAAGGTCTACCACATGTACCAGTTCCATCTTCATTACAAGCGGAACTAAGACCTTACCAACAAGAAGGCTTTGAATGGCTTGTATTTATGAGAGAACAACAATTTGGAGCTGTGTTAGCAGATGATATGGGACTAGGAAAAACAGTACAATTGATAAGTTATGTGTTGTATACAGTAGATACACTCAATGAATCCCAACCAACGATCATTGTTTGTCCTACCTCTGTATTAGGAAACTGGCAAAAAGAATTAGCTCGATTTGCTCCTAGTTTAAAAGTGCATACTCATTACAGCTCATCTAGATTGAAGGACGATGCTTTTAAAAACTTCATATCAAGTGAAAAGCCGCATATTATTTTAACGACATACGGTACTGTTTCACAGGACATTGAATTTTTGGAACATATACATTTTTCTTCAATCGTTTTAGATGAAGCTCAAAATATAAAAAATATGCAAACATTACAATCAAAAGCAATTCGCAAACTATTCGGTACTCATCATATCGCATTGACGGGTACACCAATCGAAAATCGCTTGTCAGAGTTATGGGCAATTTTTGATTTTATCCATAAAGGGTATTTAGGTAGCTTTGGTAAGTTCCAAGAACAATTCATCCTACCAATTGAACGGGATGAATCTGAACGTCACAAAGAAATATTACGTACAAAAATTAAACCATTCTTATTACGCCGAACAAAAAATGATCCAGAATTACAACTAAACTTACCAGATAAATTAGAAACAAAGAAATTCTGTCCATTAACAAGCGAACAAGCCGCATTATATGAAGGTTATATTCAAGACACTTTAACTCAAATCGAAAATATGAATGGCTTTGAGAAAAAGGGTCGAATTTTACAGATGTTAAGCAAACTAAAGCAACTTTGTAATCACCCTGCTCTTTACTTGAAAGAGCCATTCGATGATGCTAATACAATGATGGAACGTTCTGTAAAATTAAAGAGTATTGTTGAGCTTGCTGGTGAAATTATCGAAAATGGTGAACAGTGTTTAATTTTTACTCAATATATTGGCATGGGTCACCTACTACAACACTGCTTTAGTGAGCTTATGAATGTTGATGTACCGTTTTTAACAGGTAGTATGCCGAAAAATCAACGTGATGCATTAGTTGAAGCTTTTCAGGCAGGTGAGTTCCCTATATTCTTACTTTCATTAAAAGCAGGTGGTACTGGATTAAACTTAACTGCTGCAACTCATGTGTTACATGCTGACCGTTGGTGGAATCCAGCAGTTGAAAATCAAGCTACTGACCGTGCTTACCGAATTGGGCAAACTCAATTTGTACAAGTTCATAAATTTATTACCATTGGAACAATTGAAGAGAAAATCGATAAAATGATTGAAATAAAATCAGCACTTTCTGAAGAATTGATCCAATCAAGTAACTGGTTAACAGAATTACAAGACGATGAATTATTCGATTTATTAACTTTAGATACTGCCGTAATAAGATCATAAATAGTAGAGTCGAACATTTTTTGTTCGACTCTTTTTTTTGCCTCGTGATTTAGTTTATCCACTTTTCAATATTCAGTTGTCATACTCTAATCTTTGTTCATTTCATGAACCTATGTAGAGTTTAGGAAGAATAGCATTACCACTACTGTGCGGTCAATCAGCAGTGATGATTATCACCCCCATTAAAGTATAGAGGAATACTTTCTTGGTTTAATTTAGAGCCGGAAAGCTAGTTAAGAACATATATAAGTTTAGAGGTTAACGATAGTTCATAGTTATTGGATAATCAAAAAGTAAAATCATTCATTTGTATTAAGGTTATCTTACATTCATAAAAATTTAAAAAACTTCAACTTGATTTTGGTTTCGAAAAAATATGGATATTTCCTAATGATCCTTCATTCTCTTCACATTGACTTTACCTAACTGGTAAAGCAACTTCTGTTTTTGGTAATTCAAAATCACTCAGTATTTCTTTTGAGCCAACTGGAATACTTCTTTCAACTTGTTGATTTTCCCCATTATCAATAGTTGGCAAGTATTCAGCTCGTCGTGTTTCAACACTTACATCCTTTGCACTTGAAACTTTTCTTTCAGGTGTTTTTAGTACATAGAATCGGACATCATCAATTAGTACTTCGGTTGAATAAACTCTTTTATTTTCTTTGTTGTTGTAGGATCTGGTTTGTAATCTGCCATTTACTCCAATTAGTGATCCTTTGCCACAAAATTCAGCAATTCTTTCAGCAAGCTTCCCCCAACCACTACATAAAACAAAGTCAGCTTCAACAGTCCCATCATTATTTCGATAATTCCTGTTAATAGCTAATGTAAAACTTGTGTGTATTCGACCTTCAGACAATCTTTTTAGTAGCGGGTCCTTTGTTATTCGACCAACTAGTCCGACATGATTCATCTTCAGCACCTCCTTTCGCTATCATCATACTTTGAAAGTGCCGTTTTTGACAAAGTGCGAAAATTCACTTTTGGCCCAAAATTTAAGTTGAAAAACCAATTTTCAAGGGGTATTTATTTCACAAAAATGGGGAAATTGATGAGAACTAGAAGGTTTTTTCGTTTTTATAAAAAACCTTCAAATAAAAAGTTTGGCAGTTTTCTATGTTATACTTAAATTAACCAATTTCTAAAGGGGGAATGCGAATTGAAGACGTTTAAAATGCTTTCATTTGATTTGATCAAAGAAGATGGAAAGCAACAGCTTCCTTTAATTGATGGGATTGTTATTAACCAAGAAAATAGTCGTAAGTCTTGGATTTTGGAGCTTTTTATATCAAAAGAACATATTTCTATATTCCAACAATTACATACATCAGGAGAAGTCTTTGACGCACATGTAGTAATTTCTTCCCCTGATAATGAACCAGCGCCATTTTCCTTAGTAGTAAGCGAAATTCGTGAAATTCAAGGTCATTATTCTGTCCTTTTAAAAGGAACAGTGAAACAATTAAGAAAAAAATATGCAGAACAACTTTTAAAATTATTACTCGAAGAGAACCTATCTAAAGAGGAGCTTCTAGCACGGTTTGAACAAGGCATGAAAGAACGACCGAAACTTCGGGAAATATAGAGCTTGGTTTTCTGTGTGGATTCGCCATACTTTATGGCGGAATCGCTCTACATTGTGACAGAATCAACCTACTTCGCCCCAACACAACCAATGAATCCCCATCTCTACCCAATCACCAACCCACCACGACAACAAAGAAAAATCAGAAACGTTATCTAGCCTACGCTAGCTTCACGTTTCTGATTTTTTTGTCCTGTTTTCGCGCTGTACAAATCATATTCAAAAATGATTTATTTTTCTTCAGTTATAACACGCTCATCGTTATTATCAACAACACCACTATTGGCATTTTGACCGGCACCGTTACTATTTTGTACACCATCTTTTTCATTATCTGTTAAACCTTCGATACCACCATTGTTAACATCTGGGTCAACATCATCATTGTCGTTAACATCATTGTCTAGAAGGCCACCGTTGTCGTTATTGCCGTTAACATCATTGTCTAAAATGCCGTCGTCTTCGTTATCAATAACATCGTTGACGCCATTTTCGACATCATTTATACCTTCTTGGACTTCTTCTTCAACTTCTTCTACCGCATTATCTGCAGTATTACACCCCACTAATAGAGCTGATCCCAAAATAAATGCGTAAAATGGTTTTTTCATAAAAAAGCTCCCTCCTTTCTAATTCTAAATACATCACATACATGAGATGTGACTGTTCATAGATTGCCCGAGAAAAGTGGGAGCTATCCTTGTCTAATTTATTGCGAGTTGCCAATAATTAATAACTTATACGCACGAATAGTTAAAAATTAGTTAATCAATCTTTGATTTTAACCAGTTGGACCGCGATGGAATTCATCCAGATCCAATGAATTATGAGAAGTTAAAGCTTTTTATTGATTTAACTGATTTTTTAATAATTGTTCAATATATGCAGCTTCAGCTTTACAGCTATATGTGTAGTTAGTTCCAAGTTGTTTTTGCAATTCTTCTATTGTTTCAATTTGCTTTTCTGTCGGTTCTTCATTGAGAATTTTTTCAATCACTTCATCGATTTTTTGAGCAATTTCTTCATGGAACTCAGGATTTACTAAAACATCCTCTGGAATTTTTTCATACCATGCTGCATTTTCCGTAAAATACGATTGCCAGAATTTCATGAAGTCTTCCATTGAAAATCGTTCTTCTTCCCAGCCAATACTTGCTAAATATGCTTCAAACGATGTTGAGATCGAACGCGTAATACTTATTTTAACGCCTGAAGTCAAATCCTTATACATAATTTAATAACCTCCTACGTGGAAAAAGCAAATTTAACTAATTTCATCTCGCCCTTCCAATTCACTTATTAGTGTATCTCTTATAAAATATGGCGTTTATATTAACTTTTACATTATTTTGGTTGTACTGGTCCAATCGCAAATAAAATGTCAGCTTCACAAACTAAGTCACCATCAACTGTTGCTACTGCGTGACCTTTCCCCATAGTTCCTCTCATACGTACAAACTCAACTTCAAGTCGTAGTTGATCTCCAGGAACTACTTGGCGTTTAAAGCGAGCATTATCAATTCCAGTTAAAAAAGCTAGTCTACCTTTAAATTGCTCTGATTTTAATAAAGCTACTCCTCCAACTTGTGCTAATGCCTCAATTATTAAAACTCCAGGCATTACAGGATATCCTGGAAAATGTCCATTAAAGAAATCTTCATTGGCAGAAACATTTTTAATACCTACAGCACGTTTACCTTCTTCAACTTCAAGAACTCGGTCAACAAGTAGAAATGGATAACGATGTGGTAAAATTGCTTGAATTTCCTCTATATTTAACATTAAAAAAATCCCCCTTATTTTTCATATGTATTACTTACCAACTTTTATATATACCAAACAAATAAAATGAGTCACTTTTCTAATCATAACATATTTTTCCGATATAAAAATTACCTTTTATTGGTTTAAATGTATTTTTACTGTAACCGCAAATGAATCGAATATTTTATCTCGAAATGTTTGATCGACGTGTAACTTGAAATATCAATTAAGAAGAAAAAATTGGGAAGAATAATTATTCTTTAAAAAATGCGTTCAATCACATTTTTCTGAATACACTATTCTTTCCCATTAATAATGTCTAGCATATGTTGCCATGTATTCCAATTTAAAGCATCGATTGGATTTCCATCACCAATTACACCATACCCAATCATTAAGCCCAAAATTGCAACAATTAAAATAGTCGCAAAGAAAATTAGAACTTTTATGGCAGTTGCAATCATGCGAGATATGATAATCTCTTTTGTTGTTTGTGGCTGCTTAACTTCTTTTAATTTCTTATTTTCATCTTGTCGCATGCGTCTACGACTTGTTCGTTTCAACTGAGACAAATCTTCTTTTGGTTTTTCACTCATTAATTCGTTTGTCATTTTTTGTACTCCTTTATTTAGAACAACATTCACATGGTATCAGGAGTTGATACCATGTGACGTATTAGGTTTTATTATTATCAACTTAAATTTAGACTATTAAACATCATAGTTAATAAGAAGAGTTGTAGTTATCTAATCCCGTTGATTAAGCCAAGCATTTGATCTGCTAAAGTAATTGCACGTGATTGAAATTGGTAGGATCTTTGAGCAGTAATTAGTTCAGTCATTTCCTTAGACAAATTAACATTTGATTGCTCTAAAGCACCATTTTTAATACCGATTTCTGAACGAGCAGCACCTTGTAAATCGATTAATACTTGTCCTTCAAATTGAGTCAAATCTTCTGGAATACCAATGTATGTATCAGATATATGCTCCATTGCCTGCGGTTTTTGAAGTTCTGTAATACCTAATTCAAATGACAATGTTTCACCATTTGGATAATTAACTCCCAAAATTCCATCTTCCGTTAGACCAAAGTTTTGAAATTCAGCAGGGAAGAAGATTGCACTACCAGTAGAATCTGCTACAGCATATCCATCTGCATTAACTAACATTACTTGTCCATTATCAACTGGCGAAACGTAAAAATTTCCTTGTCGTGAATACACCAGTTTTGTACCATTTTCACCGTTAGGCATTAAAATGTTAAAGTATTGTTTATCTTTTGTAAACGCAAGATCTAAATCACGATCAGTCATTTGAACATTACCTTGAGCGTAATTCGTTTGAATTTGCCCTAATTTTGCTCCAACACCATAACGGATTCCGGCAGGAGATTGTCGATCTGCTTTGTCCAATTTTTCATTATTATATTGTTGATAAAGAAGCTCTGAAAATGTTGCTTCTTTTGCTTTATAGCCTGTTGTGTTACTGTTCGCAAGATTGTTACTAATTGTATCAATTTGTTGCTGCAATTGATTTAGCGTATTTGTTGCAGTAATCATTGTTCGAAGCATTATACTCCTCCGTTCTTTTAAGGTGTGTGTCTAAGGCAAAGTCAATGATGTATTAGACTCTACCAATTTCGTTTACTGCTTTTTCCATACTTTTATCATATGCTTGAAGTACTTTTTGGTTTGCTTCAAAGGCACGATATGCTGTAAGTAAATCAGTCATTGATTTGGCTGAGTCAACATTTGATCCTTCTAAAGTGCTTTGTCTCAACCCAAAAGTAACTCCTTGTTGTGTATAGGCTGAAGGTAATTCTTCTCCATCATTTACCCTAAATAAACCATTATCTAATTTAACTAAAAGACTAGGATTTGCTGAGAATGAAACACCCAAGGTAGCAACTTCTACATCATCAATATAAATCGTCCCATTTTCCGATAATTGGAAGTCATCATTTGGCAACATAATTCGTTCTCCAGCGTCTGATAATACATAGTAGCCATTACCATTAACTAGATAACCTTCTGCATCTAATGTAAAGTTTCCATTACGTGTATACGCTTCCCCACCATCTGGATGTTCTAATCGGAAAAAGATTGATCCAGGTTTACCTGACTCTTCATCAATCGGAATTGTTCCATCAATAAGAGCCATATCTGTAGATAAATTCGTATCAATTAATGAACCTTGTACAAGGTTTGCGAGTGTTTCTTGCAAATAGATACCAGTATTAACAGTGCCAATTTCTTGTATCATAGGTACTTTTAGATTTCTTTCCGTTGGTATATTTGCATTTCCAACAGCAGAAAGTAACATATCGGGAAAAGAGCGGATCGTTGTTTGGTCTGCTTTAAATCCAGGTGTATTTGCATTTGCCATATTATTCGTAATAATTTCTGTTTTTCTTTGCTGTGCAATCATTCCAGTTGCAACAGTATAGAATCCTTTAAACAATGCCATTCACCTCAAGTATATCTGTGCGACTTTACTTTTCTGTACAATCGCATTCATATAATCATTTATTAAAATTTTGATGAAACTGCTTTATCGATATTATTTAACATAATCCCTGTACCGATTGCTACACAATCCATTGGCTTATCTGCTACAAATACAGGTACTTTTAATTCTTCAACTAATAATTGGTCCATGCCATGTAAAAGCGCACCACCACCCGTAATGATAATACCACGGTCAATAATATCCGCAGACAATTCTGGTGGAGTTCTTTCTAAAACATTTTTTGCAGCTTGTACAATCATGTAAACAGATTCATGTAATGCCTTTTCGATTTCTTCAGATCGTATTGTAATTGTACGAGGTAGACCTGATACTAAATCGCGGCCGCGAATTTCCATTTCATCATTGCGTCCCCCAGGAAATACGGTACCAATGGTGATTTTAATTTGCTCAGCAGTACGTTCTCCAATAAGTAACTTGTACTGTTTCTTTATGTATTGCAAAATATCGTTATCAAAGACGTCCCCAGCTACTTTAATTGATTCGCTTGTAACGATATCACCCATTGATAAAACTGCAACATCCGTTGTACCGCCACCAATATCAATAACCATGTTTCCACTTGGTTGGTAAATATCCATCCCTGCACCAATTGCAGCAACTTTAGGTTCTTCCTCTAAGTAAACTTTTTTCCCGCCTGATTTTTCAGCAGCTTCGCGAATAGCTTTTTGTTCCACGCTTGTGATATTTGTTGGACAGCATATTAAGATGCGTGGTTTAGATAAAAATCCTTTGACGTTTAATTTTGATAAAAAATGCTTTAACATCGCTTCTGTAACATCAAAATCTGCAATAACACCGTCTTTTAATGGACGAATTGCTACGATATTACCCGGTGTACGTCCGACCATTTGCCTTGCTTCTTCACCTACAGCAAGTACACGATTTGTATTTTTATCAATTGCTACTACAGATGGCTCGTTTAAAACAATTCCTTTACCTTTCACGTACACAAGGACGTTAGCAGTTCCTAAATCGATACCAATATCTTTGGAAAACATCTATGAAAAATCTCCTTCCCGCCATTTCCAACATTTTTTTACCATTTCTATATCTTTATCTAGAATATTTTATCATATTCAAATAATAAATACATCTTTAATTTAGCGCAGGGAATCCCGCTATATGGAAACTATGGAAAAATAATTAACTACAGAAAAAAAGCATTTAGTTGGCCATTATTATAAGCCAAACTAAATGCTTTTTCATAGATTTTGTCGGGACTGCCACTTCTGGCGTGTAGCTTCGCCCCCTCGCAAATGACGAATTGATTTATGATAAGCTAATACTTCTTTTACTTGATTAGCAAGCGTTTCATTTACAAGGAATAATCTTTCCGTCAAGTCTTTATGAACAGTGCTTTTTGAATAGCCTGTCATTTTTGCAAGAACGCGGACCGTTTCACCAGTTTCGAGGAGCAGTTCACCTAGTCGAACGCAGCGATGTCGAATGTGCTCGTGCACGTTCTCTTCCTTTCTATCGGATATAAGAATGTGCCGTTTTGCTAACGATAAGCGTATATTTGACGTGTTCATATTGCGATCATTACATAGACGTTTGCAACTAGCGATATTAACGTTTATTCACAATATGATAATTCGACTGCATTCAGAACTTCAATAGGTAAAATGTGTGTGTCTAGTTTACCTTAGTGTTCACTGGCACTGGACAATTCAGTCATATTTGAATTAGTTAGTGCCAGTCACCGGCAATTAAAATGTGCCGGACACTAGCTAGGCTAAACGGATTAGAAAGATAGGAAGTTTCTTGGATTTACATGTTCGCCATCTTGCAACACTTCAAAGTGTAGATGGATTCCAGCTGATGGATTCCATGAATTATCTACAGTAGTTGCTAAAGCTTGGCCTTGAACAACCTTGTCGCCTTCTTTAACAAGGATGTCCGTCACAGAACTATAACGTGTTTCCATTCCGTTTGGATGTGTAATGATAATTTGGTTACCTTTAAATGCATCCAATTTCACTGTTGTGACTTCACCACTCATTGCTGCTCTTACCTCGAATGGTTCGCTATTCACTGATATTGATACACCTTGTGAAGTAGAGAAAATTTGATTAAATACGATTAATGCTTTTTCTCTTGTTGCTTCATCCGCATTCACATCATAGAAATCTTGAAGAATAGCAACTTGATCTAGTTTCGTTTCGTCGAATGGATACTTCATTGTCTCCACTTGAGCGTTCGTTTCAATTACTGTTTCATTAGAAGATGGATTTTCAACAGTAACGTTTTGCTCTTCTTCATTATTGCCAATGAGTGCGTTATAACTAAAGATTAGACCGATTAGCGCAACGGCAATAGCAGCATATACAGTTGGCCAAAACCAAGGTTTATTTTGTAAACCGTCTTTTTTGTTAATAGGAGAAGGAATTTTAGATTTGTTATCTTCTCTCATGTTCATCACCTCTAATTGCAGTGTGAACAGTTTTTTACAATTCTAATCATAAATTTTCCAATTTTTTTACCAAGAACAACTTATTTTTTCAATTTTTGTATTTTTATAATAGTGATCTAGTATTTGATATACTGTAGAACCTTGATTTGCCAATGCATCTGCACCGTATTGACTCATACCAACTCCATGACCAAAACCTTCTGTTGTCACGATAATCGTTTCACCATTTACTGAAATGCTAAAGTCTGTTGATCGCAAATCTAACAAAGTTCGAAAATCGCGACCTGTCCAAACTTTATCTTGTAATGTTACTGTGTCTACCCTCCCCGTATCGTTTCTTTTCAATTTCAGCTGTTTCACCTGACTAAGCGTCGAATTGACACCTAATCTTTTATTCCATTCATCAATCGTAAAAGTTTTAGTTACTTCATAATTAGTTGCATATTGGAAATCTGTACTTGCAACAGGTTGTAAGTAAGGCAAATCATTTCCACTGTAATTTTTCGCACTTTCTGTCATACCATTACTCATTGAATGGAACATGGCTGTAATCAGCTCATTGTTGTAAACAATAACTTCGCCTTCTGTACTTTTCACTGCTTCTCGTATTTTTTGTTCGTTTTCCTCAAAATCACTTTGCCAATTGTTTTGACGTACTGTTTGATCATAATAAACTTGTCTTGCTACTGTAGGCTCAATTTCTATTTCTCCGTAGTTAGTCGATTTTAATACGTATGTTCTTGCAGCTATTGCTTGGGCTTTTAATGCTTCTGGATGAAATTTGGCAGGCATTTCTGCCGCCACTACCCCAATTACATAATCTTCAAGAGATACTGGAACATCGACCTCTGCCACTTTAATATTGATTTCACATTTTTTGTCATTGCTCGAATTGCCTTCCGTATTAGACGTTGAAGTTTGAATTGGTGATCTAAACAATAATGGCATAATAAATAATACAAGAATAAAAACTCCAATTAGTATGAATGGTATCCATCTGCTCATGTAATTTATATTTTTCATACTACTATCCATATGTATGAAGTTAGCAATTTAGTAGTAACAGAAGGTAAGAAAAAACGACAAATATCCATAATGGACTTTTGTCGTTTTTCGTAAAAGTTTTTGTTTATATTTGTTCAGCAATCAAGTAAAAACAGATGTGTTTCATCTTTTACAATAGTATTGTTTTGGTTTCTATATCAGAACCATTACTTATAATAAGTGGCTAATAAAGTGCAATACAATTCATATTGTAAAGTTTTATAAAATTTTAATGCTTTTAATCATAATTAAATTATTACTTTCATAATCTAAATTAATATTATTCTTGAAACATTAATTTAGACTAATTGATTCATCGTATTGACTGATGACTTAACATCCTTTTTAATTTGTTCATCATCAATACGAATAATATTAGCCCCAAGAGAAGCCAATTTTTGATGGAAGTTTACATATCCACGATCTAAGTGATGTAAATTTGTAACACGTGTGATTCCTTCTGAAACTAATCCAGCCAAGATTAAAGCCGCTGTTGCGCGTAAATCCGTTCCAGCTACCTCTGCACCTTGTAGTTTTGTAGGACCTTCAATAAATACAGTTCTTCCTTCTATTTTAATTTCGGCATTCATACGACGAAATTCTTCAACATGCATAAACCGATTTTCAAATACCGTTTCCGTAATAATGCTAGAGCCTTTGGCAGTTAACAATAAAGCCATCATTTGAGCTTGCATATCAGTTGGGAAACCTGGATGTGGCATTGTTTTAATATCGATTGCTTTTAATGGTTTCGTTGCACGAACACGAATTCCATTACCCTCTTCAATCACTTCAACGCCCATTTCACGAAGTTTTGCGATTAAAGCTGTCATATGTTCTGGAACTGCATTTTCGATTAACACATCTCCACGAGTAATTGCTGCAGCAACCATAAATGTTCCTGCCTCAATACGGTCAGGAATTACATGATGTGTAGCTCCATGTAGTTCGTCGACACCTTCAATGCGAATTGTATCAGTACCTGCACCGATGACACGCCCACCCATACTATTAATGAAGTTTGCTAAATCTACAATTTCTGGTTCTTTCGCTGCATTTTCGATAATCGTTGTTCCCTTAGCAAGTGCAGCAGCCGACATAATATTCTCTGTTGCCCCAACGCTAGGGAAATCTAAATAGATTTTAGCACCTTTTAGACGATCTGCTACTCTTGCTTCGACAAAGCCATGGCCAAAAGTAATTTTAGCACCCATTGCTTCAAAGCCTTTTAAATGTAGTTCAATTGGACGTGAACCAATTGCACATCCACCAGGAAGTGCGACTCTAGCATATCCATTACGTCCAAGTAAAGAACCCATTACTAATATAGAAGCACGCATTTTACTGATAAATTCAAATTGTGCTTCACTATTTAATGTATTTGTTGCATTTATATTGATTTCATTTTTTTCAACGTCATATTGTACATCAGCATTAAGACTTTTTAGTACTTCATTTATTATGTGAACATCCGCTAAATTCGGAACATCCTTAATTGTCGTACGATCTTTTGATGCTAATAAAGATGCTGTTAGAATAGGTAACACTGCATTCTTTGCACCTTCAACTTTTACGGACCCTTTTAATTTTTGGCCTCCCGTAACAATAATCTTATCCACCATTCGTCCCTCCGAATTCAATTGTCCGTAACTACTAATCTAATTTCTATCAATAATCTATTTAAAAATAACTAACCACCCATATGTTACAGTTTTTGCACCATATAAACAAGCTCTCAACACATTATTTTACGTTATTTTTAAATATTAATCTACAATTTATATTACGCAAGTTCCCTCATATTGGTGAATTTTTAGGCTATTTAACCAATGACTTATATCATTTGGCAACAATTGTTACAAAGTAGTCAACAAATTTCGTAAATTTCCCAGGGAATATTACAATTTATGTACAGTACGACAAATTACTTGTCGTATTTTCTTAAAAATCGACGATAGAATGTTAAATTTTTATTAAAAATATTTACTTTTTAACATTTTAATTATCGATTATTTACCTAATTTTTGCTATGATTTTATGATATTTTGAGTAACATTTCACAGATTATTAAAATACTAGTCCAGCAAATCTCTAATAAATACAACTATATAGAAAAACTAACTATTATTTTTCAAGTAAATAGGTAGGGTAATTGTCTTGACCAGCTAGATATATCTAATATAAAGTTAGATACACTTGATCCAATAGCTATACTTAATAGAATATATATAAGCTGTATCTGAAAAGTACGGCCTTTTTTAAATAACTGTTCTAATCTAAATGCTTGTAAGGCATAAAACGTAATGCCAATGAAAAATATATGTGAGAATATACTAATACTCGCGTCAATACCTAAAGAATTGTAAAAATCCATAGCACTTTAGCCTCCATATACATTTGATTTAGTTGTATCTTCCTTGAATTTATATAGTTTTTGAACAATCAAATCACATACGAATTATATAGAGTAGGGTGACCATTTTCATGGCCACCCCCTCATCAAACCGTACGTGCCCTATTAAGGCATACGGCTTACCAATGTGTTTAATTGAATTAATAAGTTGCTAATCTATTGGCGTAGTTCATTTTCCTTACACGTTC
>NZ_JBMIRP010000043.1:0-27591 GCF_049202975.1 Ureibacillus sp. MALMAid1270
TGATGTTGGAGTGGGTTCCAATTTAACTGGAACGATCGACACATTATTTTTTGACATTAGAAAACACCTCCCATAAATTGATACTTTTATAGTACCGGGAGGTGCCGTCGGAAAATATGCGTTATTTGATTACGGGCTTACGTTTTCATCATTATCCCTAATTTCTGTCTAGTAAATCTTCAGACCCACTCCAAAAACGATCTACTCACTCTCACCCCTAAACACAAAAATTAATTTCTATCTGAGACTTATATTATTTACATTTGGTATACTACCTATAATCGAGTTAAGCATCAATTGAGGAGGCAGGAATACATATGACACACCAAATAATAGTATTACCAAAATGTTCTACTTGTAGAGCGGCACAAAAGTGGTTAGAAAAGAATGGTATAAAATACGAAACGATCCATATTGTGGAAGAAACACCATCTAAGGAACAGCTGGAGACGTTGTGGAAAAATAGTGGTTTTCCTTTAAAAAAATTTTTCAATACGTCTGGGCTAAAGTATAAAAGCTTAGGGTTAAAGGACAAATTAAGTACAATGTCAGAAGACGAACAATTAGAATTACTTGCTTCAGATGGTATGTTAATTAAAAGACCAATCGTAACAGATGGAAAAAAGGTAACACTAGGATTTAATGAAACAGAATTTGAAGAGACATGGAAATGACACATTAACCTACCTTGTATTTAACTGAAAATTGTGGCAAACTTAAGTTGAATATCATTCAGTAAAAGTCACCTGCTTATTAAGTGGATAGATGAATGCCGATGATTAAATTTCGGGTACAATACTCGACTAAATGAGATGCCTCCGGCGGTTGCCACAGATTTTGAAAGAATATTATCGATCTTCATCGATGAAATCTGGAAAAAATACGCCAAGGCGCATTTAAACTTACTACATATTGTTGGAGGGGTATTATGAGCACACCAAAAGATTTACGTTACTCAAAAGAACATGAATGGGTAAAACTAGAAGATGGTAAAGCACGTATCGGAATTACACATTTTGCACAATCTGAATTAGGCGATATCGTTTTCGTAGAACTTCCACAAGTGGGTGACGAACTTCAATTTAACCAACCATTTGGTAGCGTAGAATCAGTTAAAACAGTATCTGAATTATATGCACCAGTATCAGGTAAAGTAATTGAAGTTAACTCTGAGTTAGAAGATAGCCCTGAGTTAGTTAATGAATCACCATATGAACAAGCTTGGATGGTTGTTGTTGAAGTAACTAACGCTTCAGAAGTTGATGAATTATTAACTCCAGAACAATACGAAGAATTGATTGCAGAATAAGAATTAAAACGCCAGGTTAATTGAACTGGCGTTTTTTTAAAATCACAATATAATATATAAAACATCTTAATTCCTATATCGGGCAGCCAATCTCTTTGTAATCAGCGGATTTTATTTCATATGTATTTACAATTCGTGAGGTGAGCAATATGACTGTTGAAAAGTGTATTATTGTTGAAGGCCGTTCAGATATGCTAAAATTAGCCCCTATTTTATCAGAAGATGTACAAATTGTTTGCACAAATGGGACAATTAGTGAAGATGCACTGTTGGAACTAATTGAACCATATGAGAAGTGTAAATTATATACATTCTTTGATGCTGATAAATCTGGAGAAAGACTTAGAAATCTAACAAAGAGAATTTACTCAGAAGCAGTTCATTTATTGATCCCTAGAAGTTACATGGAAGTCGCGAATGTCCCGAGTAAATTGTTAGCACAAAGATTAAGGGAAGCTCGATTCTCTGTGCATAAACGGTATCTAGTTTAATGAGGATGAAGTGCATAATACATCTCGTAAAGGCGCACAAATTAAAAAACAATACTTTTCGGAGATTTTTTCCGATGGTGGTTATTAATACCCAGGGTGGTGCAAAATTCGTATAAGCGAATTTTGCGCCACCCTTTCGTATTTTTGTTATAATAAAAAATACGAGTAAAGTATAGGATGAGTGCCATGGAAGAATGGAATCAACAACAATG
Source organism: Ureibacillus sp. MALMAid1270 (assembly GCF_049202975.1). NCBI lineage: Bacteria > Bacillati > Bacillota > Bacilli > Caryophanales > Caryophanaceae > Ureibacillus > Ureibacillus sp. MALMAid1270. Next base: position 2,013 of record NZ_JBMIRP010000043.1, read on the forward strand.
GAAAAAAGTGATGCAAGATCATGAGCTAGCTGCCTTTTATTTATATACACCAATGTGTGGTACATGTGCAGTTGCCTCCAAAATGATGGAAGTGATTAAGAACGTCATCACAGATGTCCCAATCGGTAAAGCAAACATCAATTTTCTAGAGGATTTGGCTATGGAACATCAGATTGAAAGTGTTCCATGCCTGTTAATAAGTCGTGACGGAATTGTTACAGAAAAAGTTTATGCTTTTCAGTCTGTTCAAAATATTTATGAAAAGTTAAAAAAATAGATTGACGTGTATAAATATCCATGATAAAGTAACTTTCATAATAAATAAAACGAACGACAACTCTTATAAAGAGCGGCGGAGGGAAGTGCCCTATGAAGCCCGGCAACCATCACTGTGTGAAAAGGTGCCAAGTCACTCAAAGTTTCTAACTTTGATAGATAAGAGAAGGATCATGATTTTTCATTGTGTAATCAAACCCTTCTACTTATTGATGTAGAAGGGTTTTTATTTTAAATAATTCGTTCAACTTCAAGTTAGTGAAGTATGAAAATCATATAAAAAAAGAGTGATGATTGAATCAATAACATCACAGGTACCCTAATGTTGTTAATTGTTAGTAAGTCGATATGAATAATGGTAGTTTCATATTTGGTTACAAATAATGCACACGGGAAACGCTACATATAACGCGTCTAGTTAAAGGAGATCAATCATGATTGAGTTGAAAAATATAGAAAAACTATATAAAACGGACAATGGCGTAATCACTGCTGTGAAAGATGTGAACCTTACTATTAAACAAGGAGAAATCTTCGGGATTATCGGTTACAGTGGTGCAGGTAAAAGTACGTTAATTCGTCTGTTAAATGGTTTAGAAAAGCCATCAAGTGGAACAGTTGTTGTGAATGGTCAAGAGATTTCATCAATCTCGGGCAATAAATTAAGAGCTGCTCGTCAAAAAATAAGTATGATCTTCCAACACTTTAATCTTCTTTGGTCAAGAACAGTTGAAGAGAATATCTCTTTTCCTTTAGAGATTGCTGGGGTGAAAAAGGAAGATCGTGCAAAACGAGTAAAAGAGTTAATTGACTTAGTTGGTTTGTCAGGAAGAGAAAAATCCTTCCCATCTCAATTATCTGGAGGACAAAAGCAACGTGTTGGTATTGCAAGAGCACTAGCAAATAATCCTGAAGTTTTACTTTGTGATGAAGCGACAAGTGCGCTGGATCCAGAAACGACAGATCAAATTTTAGAGCTATTGCTCGATATTAATAAGCGCATAGGGCTAACAATCGTCTTAATTACCCATGAGATGCATGTTATTCGTAAGATTTGTCACCGTGTTGCCGTAATGGAAGCCGGCCAAATTGTAGAACAGGGTGAAGTATTACAAGTGTTCCAAAACCCACAAGCGCCAATTACGAAAAACTTCGTTATGCAAGTTTCAGGTAAAAAAGAAGCTAAAGTTTCGATTGAACAAATACTTACAAATTATTCTACAGGTAAAATTGTTAAGTTATCGTTTATCGGAAATAAATCCGAACAACCGATTATTTCACATCTAATAAAAGAATTTGATGTGGAAGTAAATATAGTACATGGAAGCATATCACAAACTGCAAAAGGTCCTTTAGGAACACTAATTATCCAAATAGACGGTACAGATTCGAAAGTAGAAGAGGCATTGAAACATTTAGATTCAATTGATATTCAAACGGAGGTGATTGATCGTGCTTAGTCAATTATTTCCGAACGTAAGATGGGATAAAATGTGGGAAGCTACATATGAAACCATTTATATGACTTCAATTTCTACTGTAGTTACATTTGTTTTAGGTTTAGCCATTGGGGTTTTATTGTTTTTAACAAGTCCACATCAACTTTGGGCAAATCGGTTAGTGAACTTTATTACTGGCTCATTGGTCAATATATTCCGTTCCATTCCGTTTATCATATTAATTATTTTACTTATTCCGTTTACGAAGTTTTTACTTGGAACTATGCGCGGAACGAATGCGGCTTTACCCGCTTTAATTATTGGGGCTGCTCCATTCTATGCGCGAATGGTACTTATCGCACTTCGTGAAATTGATAAAGGTGTAATTGAAGCAGCAAAATCAATGGGTGCAAAAACTTCCACGATCATTTGGAAGGTGCTAATCCCTGAATCACTTCCAGCACTTCTATCAGGAATTACGGTTACTGCAGTTGCACTTGTAGGTTATACAGCAATGGCTGGTGTCATTGGTGCAGGTGGATTAGGTAACCTAGCTTTCATTGATGGGTTCCAACGTAGTCGTGATGACGTAGCCTTAATGGCAACTATTGTTATTTTAATTATCGTATTTATCATCCAGTTTATCGGTGACTTCTTAACTTCTAAAACCGATAAGAGATAAGTAAACTTGATGTCCTTGGCAAAAGCCAATCACATAAAAAAACAACATATATGAGGGAGAAAAATAAAATGAAAAAACTATTATCATTTTTAATTTTATCTTTAGTTGTAGCTGTACTTACTGCTTGCGGTTCAGCAGAAAAAACTGAAGATACAAACAACAATGCAAGTGAAGGTACAACAAAACAAACTGAATCAACAGAAACTACTGAAACAACAAAATTAGTTGTAGGTGCTTCAAACGGTTTACATGATTTAATCTTAGAACAAGCTCAACCAATTTTAGCTGAAGAAGGTATTGAATTAGAAATCGTACCTTACCAAGACTATGTATTACCTAACGAACACTTAGAGTCTGGCGATTTAGATGCAAACTATTTCCAACACATTCCTTACTTAGAAGATGAAATTGCTCAAAAAGGTTATGATTTTGTAAATGCTGGTGGTATTCACGTTGAACCAATCGGTATTTATTCTCAAGATTATGCTTCACTAGATGAGTTACCAGATGGTGCAACAATCATTATTTCAAACTCTGTAACTGACCAAGGTCGTATTTTATCTTTACTAGAAGTAGAAGGTTTAATTAAATTAGATCCAAACGTAGAAAAAACTGTTGCTACAGTTGACGATATCATTGAAAACCCAAAAAATTTAGTAATCGATAACAGCTCTGCTCCAGAAATGTTAGTTACTTATTACGAAGAAGGCGAAGGGGATGCAGTTGTAATCAACTCTAACTTCGCAATCGATGCTGGTATTAACCCAATCGAAGACTCAATCGCAATTGAAGGTTCTGAATCTAAATACGTAAACGTAATTGCTGTACGTTCAGAAGATAAAGATAATCCAGCAATTAAAAAATTAGTTGAAGTTCTACACACTAAAGAAATTCAAGACTTCATCATTAACGAGTGGAAAGGCGCAGTAGTACCTGTAGCTGAATAATCACTATATAATAGGAAGAAACTCTTGGGAATTATCCCAAGAGTTTCCTTTTTTTTATTATCTAAATTGAGTTAAACGAGAGAAAAAGTTACTAACAAAATTTAAAAATACTTGTTCAGATGGGGCCAATTCACGGTTTATAGGGTATACAACTCCTACTGTGCGAGTAATTTGGGGATTTTCTATTGGTACTCTTACTGTGAATCTTGGAATTGTATCGTTAATAGAACTATCTGGTAGAAGTGTTATACCAATGCCTGCTGCCACAAGCCCTTTTAACGCATCTAAATCTTCCCCTTCAGAAGTAACATTCGGTAAAAAACCTGCAGATTTACAAGCGTCGTATGCTACTTTATGTAATATAAATCCTTCAGGGAATAATACAAAGTTCTCATTTCTTAAATCCGATAAGTTTAAACTTTCTCTCTTAGATAAAGGGTGGTTAGCGGGTAATAATGCATGGATACTCTCACTAAATAAAATATTTGTATCAATTACTTCATCTTTTGGAGGTACCGGTCCTAAAAATGCTAGATTTAACTCGCGATTTTTTACTGCATCGATTAAATAACGATAGGATCCTTGTCGTAAGTGAAATGAAACATCTGGGTATTCCTTTTTAAAAGCCGATATAACTGTTGGTAATACATAGCTTGCTAAGCTCGTAGGGAATCCAATCTTAATCGATCCTTTCGCGGGGTCAAGATATTCTTCCACTTGTTTTGCTGCATTATCAATTGCCTTTAATGCAGTAATACAATGTTCTAAAAATACTTTACCAATCGGAGTCAGTTTTACATTTCGACCGATTCGTTCGAAAAGTGGTGTTCCTAATTCATCTTCTAAGTTTGCAATTTGTCTACTAACTGCAGACTGAGCAACATGAAGATGTTCTGCAGCCTCTGAAATATGTTCTCTTTCCGCAACTTCTACAAAGTAACGTAATTGACGTAATTCCAATAATCTCACCCCATTCATCTAAAAAGTAGATGGATTTCATTTAAACTATATATTGTTAATATTAATTTAAAAACAATACAATGTAAATACGCTAATTTAGGGCATTTGGGGGGAACTAAGATGACTTTTCATAAATTACCAAACGCACAAGGCTTGTATTCACCGGATTTTGAGCATGATGCTTGTGGAATTGGGTTCTATGCAAATATTAAAGGTAAAGCTTCACATGATATTGTGAAAAAGGGCTTAGAAATGTTATGTCGGTTAGACCACCGTGCTGGTCGTGGTGGTGACGGAAAAACGGGTGATGGGGCTGGTTTAATGGTACAGATTCCCCATGGTTTTTATAAATTGAATTGTCCCGAACTAAATTTACCGAGTAAAGGTGAATATGGTGTTGGACAATTATTCTTTACAGAAAACGAACTAGAAAGACAAAAAATTGAGAGTACAATCAATAAATTAATTGAACAAGAAGGACAAAAATTAATTGGATGGCGTACTGTACCGACAAACAAGGAACTTTTAAGTGAATCAGCTAAAAGTACTGCACCAGTAGTTCGACAAGTTTTTATCCAAGCAAACAATGTAAAAGATATTAAAGAGTTTGAAAGAAAACTTTATTTAATTCGAAAACAAGCTGAGTTTTGGGCTAATGATAATGAGTTGAAATTTTATTGTCCAAGTATGTCAAGTCAAACGATGGTTTACAAAGGACTGTTAACACCAGAAGAAGTAAGTGAATTTTACATTGATCTTCAAGATGAAAGCTTTGTCTCAGCTTTTGCCATTGTTCACTCTCGTTATTCAACGAATACATTCCCAAGTTGGGAACGTGCTCATCCAAATCGTTATATTGTTCACAATGGTGAAATTAACACACTTCGTGGCAATGTAAACTGGATGAAAGCTCGCGAACAACGTTTTGTTTCAGAGGCGTTTGGTGAAGACCTACAAAAATTGTTACCAATCATTGATCAGTCTGGTTCAGATTCATCAATGTTAGACAATGCATTTGAATTTTTCGTGTTAGCTGGTAGAACACCGGCACATACAGCAATGATGCTTATTCCAGAGCCATGGACTGAGAACCCGCATATAACGGATGAGAAAAAAGCGTTTTATGAATTCCATGCATATTTAATGGAGCCATGGGATGGTCCAACAGCTATTTGTTTTACAGATGGTAAACAGATTGGATCTATACTAGATCGAAACGGGCTACGTCCAGCACGTTACTATGTCACTAAAGATGATATGATCGTATTTTCATCAGAAGTTGGTGTAGTAGATATTGAAGAAGATAACGTTTTGTATAAGGAACGTTTAAGTCCAGGACGTATGCTACTGATTGATTTAGAGAAAGGGAAAATCATTTCAGATGAAGAGCTAAAAAGCGAAATGGCTAACATGGAGCCATATTCTGATTGGCTGAATGATAATAAATTCACACTTCAAGATGCTAGTGAAGAGAAATTTAAACTGGATGAATTAACTACAAGACAAAAAATCTTTGGTTATACATTTGAGGATATTCATAAATACATTATTCCGATTGCTTCAAGTGGAAAAGATCCAATTGGTTCAATGGGTAATGATACACCATTAGCTGTATTATCAGATCGTCCACAATCTTTATTTAATTACTTTAAACAGCTATTTGCTCAAGTGACGAATCCACCAATTGATTCAATCCGTGAGCATATTGTAACGTCAACAATGACGCTGTTAGGGGCTGAAGGAAACTTACTTCATCCATCAGCAGAGAATGCTAAACGAATCTTTTTAAATACTCCAATTTTAACAAATAGTGAGTGCGAGAAAATAATTGAAATTCAAGATTCACATTTCCAAAGTGCAGTAATCTCTCTAGAGTTTTCGGAAGATTTGGAAAGCAACCTAGATAGAATTATTAATGAAGCTGAAAGAGCTATTAATAACGGTAAAACTATCATTATCTTAACGGATATGTTTGAGAATTTAGAAAGTCCGACAATACCTATATTACTTGCAGCAAGTGCATTACATCAGCATTTAGTTCGAACTGGTAAACGTACTTTAGTAAGCATCATTGCCAATAGTGGTGAAGTACGTGAAGTACATCATTTTGCTAGTTTAATAGGCTTTGGTGTGGATGCGATTAATCCATACTTAGCTTACGCAACAATTGCTGAGTCCATTGAAAATGGACATTTAAACCTAAGTTATGATGAAGCTGTTAAGAAATATCGTAAAGGTATAGCAGATGGCGTAGTTAAAGTCATGTCTAAAATGGGAATCTCCACTGTTCAATCCTATAGAGGAGCTCAAATATTTGAGGCTGTTGGGATTAGTAAAGAAGTGATTGATCGATATTTCACAGGTACTGCATCGCAAATTGATGGAATTAATCTTGAAACGATCGGTGAAGAAGCTAAGCGGAGACATCAAGACGCATTAAATGATTTATCTAAAGAACTACAATCAGGAAGCGAATTTCAGTGGAGAGCAAATGGAGAACACCATGCCTTCAACCCTAAAACGATACACACACTTCAATGGGCAACTCGCAAAAATGATATAGGTCTGTATCGTATGTATGCTGAAATGGCAAATGAAGAACGAATCGGATTCCTGCGAAATTTATTGCAGTTTAAAAAGGGATTAAAACCAATCCCATTAGATGAAGTTGAATCAGTAGATTCAATAGTTAAGCGTTTCAAAACAGGTGCAATGTCATTTGGTTCAATTTCAAAGGAAGCACATGAAATTTTGGCAATTGCAATGAATCAATTAGGTGGTCGCTCTAATTCAGGTGAAGGTGGAGAAGACTCAGCTCGTTATGAATTAGATTCTGATGGAAATAACCGTAGTAGTGCGATTAAACAAATAGCTTCTGGTCGTTTTGGCGTTAAATCACATTATTTAGTAAGCGCTAAAGAACTTCAAATCAAAATGGCACAAGGGGCTAAACCTGGTGAGGGTGGTCAATTGCCAGGAAATAAAGTATATCCTTGGGTGGCTGATGTGCGAGGTTCAACACCTGGTGTTGGATTAATCTCTCCACCTCCACATCATGATATTTATTCGATTGAGGATTTAGCTGAGTTAATCTACGATTTGAAAAATGCCAACCATTATGCACGAATTTCAGTCAAGCTAGTTGCAAAAGCAGGAGTAGGAACAATCGCTTCTGGTGTTGCGAAAGGTGGCGCTGATGTCATTGTCATTTCTGGTTATGACGGAGGAACAGGTGCTTCTCCAAAAACATCAATTAAACATACTGGATTACCTTGGGAACTTGGTCTTGCAGAGGCTCATCAAACATTAATGCTAAATGGTCTTCGTGATCGTGTAACTCTGGAAACAGACGGGAAACTAATGACTGGAAAAGATGTTGTGATGGCTGCTTTACTAGGTGCAGAGGAATACGGCTTTGCTACAGCACCACTAATCGTATTAGGTTGTATCATGATGAGAGCTTGTCATTTGGATACATGTCCAGTAGGTGTAGCTACTCAAAATCCAGAGCTAAGAGCTAAGTTTATGGGGAAACCAGAATATGTTGTTAACTATATGCGTTTTGTAGCAGAAGAAATGCGCGAGTATATGGCGAAACTTGGATTCCGAACTATTGAAGAAATGGTTGGTCGAACAGATGTATTAGAAGTAAGCGAAAGAGCGAAAAAACATTGGAAAGCAAGTCAATTAGATCTTTCTACTCTTCTATATCAAGTTCAAGGAAACCGTACAAAGCAAAATGAACAAGACCTTCGTATCAAAGATACGTTTGATATGCGTGAATTACTTCCAAAAGTTGAAAAGAGCATTAAAAGAAAAGAAAAGATCGAGCTTGAGTACGACATTAAAAATACAGATCGCGTTGTAGGAACAATTATAGGAAGTGAAATTTCTAGATTGTATGGTGAGGATGGCTTAAAAGAAGATACGATTTCATTGAAATTCAATGGCCACGCTGGTCAAAGTTTTGGTGCATTTGTTCCTCAAGGTATGACTCTTACGTGTATCGGAGATGTGAATGACTACTTCGGTAAAGGTCTTTCTGGTGGAAAGCTAGCTGCCATTGCCCCAATTAAAGGGAACCAAGAAAAAAACGTTATTGCAGGTAATGTATGTTTGTACGGTGCAACAAGCGGTACAGCATTTATTAATGGTCGTGCTGGTGAACGTTTTGCAGTTCGTAACAGTGGTGCAAATATCGTGGTAGAAGGAATCGGAGACCACGGTTGTGAGTATATGACTGGAGGACGTGTTGTCATTTTAGGTGATGTTGGGAAAAACTTTGCTGCTGGTATGAGTGGTGGAATTGCCTATGTATTACCTACAGATGAAAACGCATTTAAAGAGAACTGTAATATGGAATTAATCCAATTAGAAAAATTGGAAGATAAAGAAGAGATAGAATTAGTTCGTAAATTAATCATCCAACATTTAGAAACTACTGATAGTACGATCGCATTGGATATATTAGCAAAATGGAATGAATTTTTACCGAAATTCATTAAAGTCGTGCCAACAGATTATAAAGCAATGATTGAAAAAATTAAGAGTCACAGATTTAGTGGGTTATCTGAAGAAAATGCTGCAATGCAAGCATTTGTTGAAGCAACTGGCGATAAAGAGTTAGCGATTTCAAAATAAAAGGAGGGTTCTGGAATGGGTAAACCTACAGGATTCATGGATTTTAAAAGGGAGAAAATGAAAGAACAGCCTCCACTTGAGCGTATTAAAAATTGGAATGAATATGCTACGAGGCTTACAGATGAACAATTGCAAACACAAGGTGCTCGTTGTATGGATTGTGGTACACCATTTTGCCATATGGGAATCGAAATACGTGGAACAGCAGCTGGTTGTCCAATTCAAAACGTCATACCAGAATGGAATGATTTAGTTTATAAAGGTAATTGGAAAGAAGCGTTAGACCGTCTGCATATGACGAATAATTTTCCAGAATTCACAGGGCGTGTTTGTCCAGCGCCTTGTGAAGCTTCTTGTACATTAGGGATAACTGATCCAGCTGTAGCTATTAAATCAATTGAAAGATCCATTATCGATAAAGGATTTGAGAACAATTGGATCACACCTCGAATTCCTGCAAATCGTACTGGTTTAAAAGTGGCGATTATTGGTTCGGGACCAGCTGGATTAGCTGCTGCTGACCAATTAAACCAACTAGGTCATTCTGTAACCGTTTATGAACGTGATGACAGAGCAGGTGGGTTACTCATGTATGGGATTCCAAACATGAAACTTGAAAAAGAAGTAGTTGAACGACGAATCAATCTACTTCGACAAGAAGGAATAGACTTTGTATTAAATACTGAAATCGGTAAAGATATTTCAACTGAAGAAATAAAAGCGAACTTTGATGCAGTCATACTTTGTACGGGTGCTCAAAAACAGCGTGAATTACGAATTGAAGGAAGTAATTCAGAAGGTGTTCATCTAGCAATGGATTACTTAACCGATGTAACAAAAAGCTTATTAAATTCCAATTTAACAGATGGAAAAGCCATTAACGTAAAAGGCAAAGATGTTATTGTCATAGGTGGTGGAGATACAGGTGCAGACTGTGTAGCGACTGCTATTCGTCAAAAAGCACGTTCAGTGTATCAGTTCGGCAAACATCCAATGCTACCAAAAACTAGGATGCCCGATACACCTTGGCCTCAAGACCCAAATATTTATAAATTAGATTATGCATATGAAGAAGTGGAAGCTGTTCAAGGTGGCGATCCACGCGAATATCTAATCCAAACGAAAAAAATTATTGCTGACAAAAATGGCCGTGTAAAAGAACTTCACACAATCCAAATGGAAAAGATTCTAGGTGAAGATGGATTCCATTATTTTAATGAAATACCTGGAACAGAAAAAATTTGGCCAGCAAAATATGTATTTGTTGCAATCGGATTTGAAGGAGTCGAAAAAACGGTACCAGAACAGTTTGGTGTAAAAGTTCAAAACAACCGTATTAAAGCCTCTCAAACTGATTTTGAAACAAATGTACCTGGCATATTTGCAGCTGGTGACGCAAGACGTGGCCAAAGTTTAGTAGTTTGGGCAATAAAAGAAGGTCGCGCCGTTGCTACTAATGTTCATCATTACTTGCAAACTAGAGTGTTAAAATAAGAAGTTATGTTGGAAATTCATAATTTCATCCGAATTGTTTGTTGAGAACCGGGGATATGTGACATTTGAAGCTTGGATTGATGATGGAATGTCTCAAAACCGGTGGAAATGAGACGTTTGAGTACAGAAATTAGGTTGAAATGTCTCAAAACCTGCGGAAATGAGACATTTGAGTACAGAAATTAGGTTGAAATGTCCCAAAACCGGTGGAAATGAGACATTTGGTGATGGCCTCCAAGTTGAAATGTCCCAAAACCGGTGGAAATGAGACATTTGGGTACAGAAATCAGGTTGAAATGTCTCAAAACCTGTGGAAATGAGACATTTGGTGATGGCTACCAGGTTGAAATGTCCCAAAACCTGCGGAAATGAGACATTTGAGTACAGAAATCAGGTTGAAATGTCACAAAACCGGTGGAAATGAGACATTTGGGTACAGAAATCAGGTTGAAATGTCCCAAAACCTGCGGAAATGAGACATTTGGGTACAGAAATCAGGTTGAAATGTCTCAAAACCTGCGGAAATGAGACATTTGGTGATGGCCTCCAAGTTGAAATGTCCCAAAACCTGCGGAAATGAGACATTTGGGTACAGAAATCAAGTTAAAATGTCCCAAAACTAACAAAAATTAGACACTCGAAGGTGAAATCAATCCAATAAGTCCTAAATCACCCGCCCAACACACCATAAAATTGAATTTCATTCATAACTTTAGCAGGAACCAATTTGCACCACATAATAATCAAAAATAAAATCACAAAAACCGAACTATATTACGAAACCTTAATCAAAAGTTTCAGTAATATGGTTCGTTTTTTTTGTGTTGTTATTCCATCCATCCATTCCCATTGCATGTTAAACCTTAATTCAGATAATAATTCGAATTTTTCGGGTATAGTATATATATTGTGCTTAAAATATGACTAATCTTTTCAAAAAATTATAGTAGTGAAAGCGATTCTCAATTAAGAGAACTTTATTGAAAATAAAAAAATCTTCTCTTTTACTACAATAATTTTTCGAATTTCTAAAAACATCAAAGAAATTCTTTATTTTATTGGTTTTTGCTGAATGAAACCCACGTTCGAATAAATGTTTTGCATGCACAAGTGTTTTCGGTTAAGATTAGAATGATAATAAATTAGTAATGGTTTTACCATTCAATGTACAATCGGAGGGAAAATAATGTCTACACTAGTTATAAAAGATCTTCATGTATCTATCGAAGACAAAGAAATTTTAAAAGGTGTAAACCTTACAATTAATACAAACGAAGTTCACGCAATCATGGGTCCTAACGGTACTGGTAAGTCTACGTTAGCATCAGCGATTATGGGACATCCAAAATATGAAGTAACTCAAGGTACAATCGAATTAGATGGAGAGAACGTACTCGAAATGGAAGTAGACGAAAGAGCACAAGCTGGTTTGTTCTTAGCTATGCAATATCCATCTGAAATTTCAGGTGTTACAAACGCTGACTTTATCCGTTCTGCAATCAATGCTCGCCGTGGTGAAGGTAATGAGATTCCTCTTATGAAATTCATCCGCGAATTAGATAAAACGATGGACTTCTTAGAAATGGATCAAGACATGGCTCAACGTTACTTAAACGAAGGATTCTCTGGTGGAGAAAAGAAACGTAACGAAATTCTTCAATTAATGATGATTAAACCTAAATTTGCAATCCTTGATGAAATCGACTCAGGTCTTGATATCGATGCTTTAAAAGTTGTTGCAAAAGGTATTAACGAAATGCGCGGTGAAGGATTCGGCTGCTTAGCAATCACTCACTACCAACGTTTACTTAACTACATCACTCCAGACCATGTTCATGTTATGATGCAAGGTCGCGTTGTTAAATCTGGAGGTCCAGAATTAGCACACCGTCTAGAAGCAGAAGGTTATGACTGGATTAAAAAAGAACTTGGTATTGAAGACGAATCAGTAGAACAAGAAGCGTAAGTAGAAAGGACGGAACTAAAATGACAGTTGAAACAAAATTGGCATTGTCAGTCGACGAAGTACGTTCATTCTCTAAACTTAACAATGAACCATCTTGGTTTACTGATTTTCGTGTTAGCGCACTAGAAAAAGCAAGTGAACTACCAATGCCTACACCAGACAAAACAAACATTACAAATTGGAACTTCTTAGAGTTTCCTAAACATACAGTTGAAAGTACAACATTTAATTCATTAGATGAACTTTCTGACGAAGTAAAAGAAGTTATTGATATTGAAGGTCAAGAAAACCTTTATATTCAACGTAATAATACACCTGCTTTCCTTAAAGTATCAGAAGAGTTAAAATCTCAAGGTGTTATTTTTACTGATATTCAAACAGCAATTCGCGATCATAGCGATTTAGTAAAACAATATTTCATGACAACAGCTGTAAAAGTAAATGAGCATAAATTAGCTGCTTATCATGCTGCATTAGTTAACGGAGGCGTATTTGTATACGTTCCAAAAAATGTTGTTATTGAAAAACCACTTCAAGTTGTATTTGTTAATGATAACGAAGAAGCTTCATTATTTAACCATGTCCTTTTAGTTGCTGATAAAAACTCAGCAGTAACATATGTTGAGACTTATGTATCTACTGTAGAGAAGGCTAAAGGTCAAGCGAATCTAATCGAAGAAGTAATTGCTTTAGATAATGCACAAATTAACTTTGGTGCTGTTGATGTATTAGCTAAAGGATTTACAACTTACGTAAATCGTCGTGGTCATATTTTACGTGATGCTAAAGTTGACTGGGCTTTAGGTCTAATGAATGATTCAGATACAATTTCAGAAAGTATTACTCATTTAGTTGGTGACGGTTCATATGCCAATACAAAAACTGTAGTAGTTGGTCGTGGTGAACAAAAACAAAACTTCACTACTGAAATTCGTCATTGGGGTAAAAACTCCGAAGGGTTTATCCTAAAACACGGTGTTATGAGAGAATCTGCTCAATCGATCTTTAATGGTATTGGGAAAATTGAGCATGGTGCTTCAAAAGCCAATGCACAACAAGAATCTCGCGTTCTAATGTTATCTGAAAATGCACGTGGAGATGCAAACCCGATTCTTTTAATCGATGAAGACGATGTAATGGCTGGACACGCTGCATCTGCAGGACGTGTTGATCCTATCCAATTATTCTACCTAATGAGTAGAGGTATTTCTAAAGCTGACGCTGAGCGTTTAATTATTCATGGATTCCTAGCGCCTGTTGTTCAAAACATTCCGATTAAGAGTGTACAAGAACAATTGACGAAGGTAATCGAAGGGAAAGTTCGTTAAATGAATGAATTCAGGAAAGATTTTCCAATTTTAAATCAAGAAGTAAACGGGCATCCGCTCGTTTATCTTGATAGTGCTGCAACATCTCAAAAACCAAAACAAGTACTTGATGTAGTTAGAAAATATTACGATTTAGATAATTCCAATGTACATCGTGGTGTACATACACTTGGTAACCGTGCGACAGACTCATATGAAGGAGCACGTGAAAAAATCCGCAAATTTATCAATGCCAAGTCTACAAAAGAGATTATCTATACTAGAGGTACAACTACATCACTAAATACTGTTGCTTCTGGGTATGGAAGACAGAATGTTGAAGAAGGCGATGAAATTGTTATTTCTTACATGGAGCACCATTCTAACCTAATCCCTTGGCAACAACTTGCTAAAGAAAAAAAGGCAGTTTTGAAATATCTTGACCTTGAGGAAGATGGAACAATTACATTAGAAACAGTTCGTAATACGATTACTGATAAAACTAAAATCGTTTCAATTACAATGGCTTCTAACGTTTTAGGAACGATCAACCCAATCAAAGAAATTGCCGAAATTGCTCACGAACATGGTGCAATTATTGTAGTAGATGCAGCTCAAGCTGCACCTCATATGCCAATTGATGTTCAAGATTTAAATGTTGACTTCTTAGGCTTCTCTGGTCATAAGATGGGTGGTCCAACTGGTATTGGCGTACTTTATGGTAAACAAGCGCTATTAGAAGAAATGGAGCCAATTGAATTTGGTGGAGAAATGATCGACTTTGTTGATTTGTATGATTCAACATGGAAGGAGCTACCTTGGAAATTTGAAGGTGGTACACCAAACATTGCTGGAGCTATAGGCTTAGGAGCTGCAATTGATTATTTAACTGAAATTGGACTTGAAAAAATCGCAAATCACGAGCATGAACTAGTGGAATATGCACTTCAAGAAATGGATAAAATCGGTGGTATCTCAATTTATGGACCACGTGATCCGAAAAAACGTTGCGGATTAATCACTTTCAACTTGGAAGGTGTACATCCACATGATTTAGCAACTGTTCTAGATATGAATGGTATTGCGATTCGTGCAGGTCATCATTGTGCTCAACCACTAATGAAATGGCTATCATGTACTGCAACAGCACGAGCAAGCTTCTATATTTATAATACGAAAGAAGATATTGATCGTCTTGTTGAAGGTCTGCGAGGCGCGAAGGAGTATTTTAACGATGTCTTTTAATAATTTAGATCAACTATATCGTTCCGTTATCATGGACCATTACAAAAAACCTCGTAACAAAGGTTCTCTAGATGAGAATAGTGTTACGATTGATATGAATAATCCCACATGTGGTGACAGAATTCATCTAACATTAAAACTAAATGATGAAATCGTAGAAGATGCTAGATTTGATGGAGAAGGTTGTTCAATTTCAATGTCATCTGCATCAATGATGACAGAAGTAATTAAAGGGAAACATATTAATGAAGCCCTGAAATATGCTGATGTATTTTCAAAAATGATGCTTGGTGAAGAAATTGATGAAAATATAATAGATGAACTAGGGGATGTTGCTGCACTACAAGGTGTTGCAAAATTCCCCGCTCGAATTAAATGCGCTACTCTTGCTTGGAAGGCAATGGAAAAAGGCGTTAAGAGTGAAACAAAATAAGGCTTGAACGGAGGAAAGAATATGGCTAAAAAAATGCCTGAAATCGGCGATTATAAATACGGCTTCCATGACAAGGACGTATCAGTTTTCCGTTCAAAACGTGGATTAACCGAAGAAATCGTTCGTGAAATATCAAATATGAAAAATGAACCAGAGTGGATGTTAAACTACCGCTTAAAAGCGTTAGAAATTTTCTACTCAAAACCAATGCCACAATGGGGTGGCGACCTATCTGCTTTAAACTTCGATGAAATTACGTATTATGTAAAACCATCTGAAGCAACTCAAAGATCTTGGGATGAAGTACCTGAAGAAATAAAAGCAACATTCGATAAATTAGGTATTCCTGAAGCAGAACAAAAATATCTAGCTGGTGTATCAGCTCAATACGAATCTGAAGTTGTTTACCACAACATGAAAAAAGACCTTGAAGATTTAGGAATTGTCTTCAAAGATACAGATTCAGCTCTTCGTGAAAACGAAGATATTTTCAAAAAATACTGGGGTACTGTAATTCCATCTTCAGACAACAAATTTGCTGCATTAAACTCTGCTGTTTGGTCTGGTGGATCATTCATTTACGTACCACCTGGCGTAAAGTTAGAAACTCCATTACAAGCGTACTTCCGTATTAACTCTGAAAACATGGGTCAATTCGAACGTACATTAATTATTGTTGATGAAGGCGCAAGTGTTCACTATGTAGAAGGATGTACAGCTCCTGTATACACTACGAACTCACTTCACTCAGCAGTAGTTGAAATTATCGTTAAAAAAGACGCTTATTGCCGTTATACTACAATCCAAAACTGGGCAAACAACGTTTACAACCTAGTTACAAAACGTACAGTTGTTGAAGAAAACGGTACAATGGAATGGATTGACGGTAACATTGGTTCTAAATTAACTATGAAATACCCTGCTTGTATCCTTAAAGGTGAAGGTGCACGTGGTATGACACTTTCAATCGCGATTGCTGGTAAAGGTCAACACCAAGATGCTGGTGCAAAAATGATTCACTTAGCACCAAATACATCTTCATCAATCGTTTCAAAATCGATTGCAAAACACGGTGGTAAAGTATCTTACCGTGGTATCGTACGATTCGGTAAAAAAGCAACAGGTGCACGTTCTAATATTGAATGTGATACGTTAATCATGGATAACCAATCTACATCAGATACAATTCCTTACAACGAAATTTTAAATGATAATGTATCTTTAGAACACGAAGCAAAAGTTTCTAAAGTATCTGAAGAGCAATTATTCTACCTAATGAGCCGCGGTATTTCTGAGCAAGAAGCAACAGAAATGATCGTAATGGGCTTCATCGAACCATTTACAAAAGAACTTCCAATGGAATATGCGGTTGAGATGAACCGTTTGATCAAATTCGAAATGGAAGGTTCTATCGGATAATTCCATAAAAATATCTTTAAAGATCGAGTGCACTGCGCTCGATCTTTTTTAATATAGCAAAACAGGAAGATTTTATAATATTGTGATAAATTAAAGAGTAATGACGTAATAATTTTATTTGAAAGTAGGTGTATATAAGATGCAATTATCTATTCGTGCCACAGGACAAGATGTGAAAGTAATTTCTTACTTACTGGCGAAAAATCCAAATAATATATATGAAAGAAATCAAAATGGTCACTTAGTTAGAATGTTCTATAACAAATTTTATGAAGAAGAAGTGGAAGTTACATTTTTTGTAACGCCAGATCCAATTGAACTTTCTAGAGATAGTTCGCAAAATTATGATATCACTTCATATATAAATGATCGTGAATTCGTAGTTAGTAGTATTTTTTGTACGTTATTAAGATCTGCTCTTGGTACTGCACTTAATGGAAAACCAAAAGAAGAGTATGAACAATGGGTAGACCATGCATTTCCACTAGAATTTGGTTTCGGACCGTTAGCATCTAATTTAACTGACAGAGAGATTCTTGACTTATTTGAGCCATTAGGGTTTGAAGTAGATATTACGTACGGTGATATCGATTATCGATTCCAACTGAAAACTGCAAGCACTGCTAGATTCATCACATTGAAGGGCCTAACGACACTTCAAAAGGGACTTAGACAGCTGTTTGTTTTAATCCCTGTGATGGATAATTATAAACACTATTTTATAGATGAAAAAGAAGTAGAAAAATTAGAGCGCTACGGTGAATGGTGGTTGGACAAGCATCCACAAAGAGAGTTCATATACAAAAAGGCGCTACGATTTAAGGAACTCTACAACCTTGTTGATAAGCTTGGTGATGATCAGAGTGAAACTGACCAACTTGCGGAAAAGAAAGTACGACTAAATGATCTTAGATACGAAAAAATCGTTGAAACTATTGGAAATCTCCCTTATAAAGAAACTATTGTTGACTTAGGATCTGGTGAAGGGAAACTTTCTGAGAAATTAGGGTTCATAAACGGGGTAAAAGAAATACTCGCTATCGAGCCTTCTGAATCAGCATCTCTCCAAGCTCTCAAACGATTTGAGAAAGTACGTGACAGTGAGAAATTCCAAATGCCAAAGCAAATCATAGGTTCACTCTATTACTTTGATGAAAGATTAAAAAATAAGGATATCATTATCCTTTGTGAAGTCATTGAACATATTGACGAATACCGATTACCAAAAGTTATGAAAACCATTTTACAACAATACCAGCCAAAAACTTTACTAATTACAACCCCAAACAAAGAATATAACAATGTTTATAATATGGGCGAAGACTACAGACATACTGATCACAGGTTTGAATGGACACGAGAAGAATTTAGAAAGTGGTGTGAACTTTCAAATGATTTACAACAATATGATTTAACATTTGATGGTATAGGCGAAGAACATGAACAATACGGCTACCCAACTCAAATGTGCATTTTCACGAGGAAGGAGATGTAAAAAAATGGACGTTCTTATCCCTAATGCTGGAATTGTACTACTAATAGGACCATCAAATAGTGGTAAATCAACATTGCTGAAACAATTAGTAAAAAAGGGTCAGATACTCCCTTCTGAAATTGTTAGCTCAGACCAATTTAGAGTGTTAGTTAGTGACGTAGAATTTATCGATTTGAGTAACAAATCGGGTGATGAAGCAGATACGTTATTTGACAATTATCAAAAAATCTCTGCAGAAGCATTTTCCATGATGGATTCATTAATAGAAACTAGATGTAGACTGAATAAACTTACCATTGTAGACGCAACCCATTTGTATTCAGAAGACCGCAAAAAGTATATTTCAATGGCCAAAAACAATCATGTTCCGATTATTTCTCTTGTAATGGATGTGGACCAAAGTGTATTACTCGAACGAGATAAGGAACGCGAAAATCCAAGAGGAAGTAAAAGAATTAAGCAACAATACCAAGTATTCAAAAGAGAAAAACGTTTTATTAAAAAAGAAGGTTACTTAGCAACTTATTTCATTTCCCATACGAATGAAATCGAAGTGATAAGAAGGGAAAATCCACTTCATCTAGACCTAGGAAATGGCATTGACATTATCGGTGATATCCATGGCTGTTACGATGAAATGATACAACTTCTTGAAAAATTAGGTTATGAACAAAATGCTGAACAATATTACATCCATCCGGAAGGAAGAAAGTTTCTATCACTTGGAGATATTATGAGCCGTGGCCCACAATCTATGAAAACAATGGAATTTTTCTTGCGCCATGTAAATAATGGATTAGCATACATGATTGACAGTAATCACGGATGGAAAATCGCTCGTTGGTTAGACGGTAAAAATGTTACCTTAAGTCACGGGGATGAATTAGTTGAAGCGGAATTTAGGCAATATGAAGTTACTCACGGGACAGAGAAAGCAGATACACTTAAGTATGCGATAAAGGACCTTCTTCTTAAGTCACCTTCTCACTATGTTATAACGAAAAATGGAATACCAACTTTAGTTTGCACCCATGCAGGAATGAAAGATGAATTTATAGGAAAACAGTCTTTCGATATTAGTGATTTTTGCCGTTATGGAGATAATGAAGGTCTGGATGACACTGGGAGACCAATTAGGAAAGATTGGACAATCCACCATAAAACAAACACATTAATTGTTTGGGGACATGACCCTAAACCGAAACCATTAGTGATAAATAATACAATTAATATTGATCAAGGTGTTGTGTTTGGTGGCGAATTAACCGCATTCCGATATCCTGAAAAGGAATTTGTTGCAATACAAGCAACAACAGATTATTCGGAAGGTAAGAGTAATCCTTTACTTGAATTGAAGAAAAAACGATTAGATCCACCAAATATTGCCCAATTTATTGATGGATTTACAGTAACAACAGACGTATTTGGGGAAGTTCGAATACCAAAGGAACATGCAATTCCAGCAATTGATACTGTTTCACACTTTACTGTACCACTTGAAGAGCTAGTGTATATTCCACCAACGATGAGTCCAACGCCAAGTCCCTCATCACTAGAAAACTACCTTGAGCATCCGAAAGAAGCAATTGATTATTATAAGAGTATGGGTATTCATCGTATGGTTGCTGAAAAGAAGCATATGGGTAGCAGAGGGATTTTATTGTTATTTAAAGATCAAGAGACAGGTTTTAAATACGTAGGTCGTAACACACTTGGAGTAATTTACACACGTACAGGAAGACGTTTCTTCGATGACAATACAGAGCTCGAAATACTTTCAAGAATAAATAAAGGGCTAACAACAAGTAACTATTTCGACAAATACGGAACGGAATTTGTTCTTCTAGACGCAGAAATTATGCCATGGAACTTAAAAGCGAAAGAGCTAATTAGTAGTCAATATGCACATGTATCAGAAAATGCCATTTTAGACCGAAGTGTACTTAAAAGTAAAATTGAAAGAGCACTTGGTAATCACAAGGAATTAGAGAATTGGTTAGAAGAATACGATGAAAAACTGACTAATGCACAAATTTTCAAAGAAGTGTTCCAAAAGTACTGTTGGGAAATAAACAATATCGACCAAATTCAAATTGCACCGTTTCATCTACTCGCTCATAGTAGTGAAACATTCTTTGATAAGCCGCACACTTGGCATATGGAGAAAAACAAAGAATTCTCTACATTGGATACCATCTTCGTTGAAACTGAATATAAAGTCATTCACGATGAATCGAGTGAAGAGGAAGTCAGAGCTTGGTGGGAAGAAATCACCGCAGATGGTCATGAAGGAATCGTCATTAAACCAGAAATATTTGTTTCAAGATCGAAGGGTAAACTAGTACAGCCTGCGATAAAAGTAAGAGGAAAAAAGTATCTTCATATTATTTACGGTATGGATTATTTGCAGCCTGAAAATTTGAGGAGATTAAAGGAACGAAAAGTTGGTAAAAAACAAAAGCTTGCATTAAAAGAATTTAGTTTAGGAGTAGAAGGAATTCAACGATTCGTTAATGGAGAATCAATCTCTAGAATTCATGAATGCGTTCTAGGAACCCTCGCAATGGAATCGGACCCAGTCGATCCAAGATTGTAATACTGAAGTGGAAGTATTTTCGAAATTTAGGTAATAAAGAAAAGTGAGTTTGCCAAGGCTAGCTCACTTTTTTCGTATAATTTACACCTTAAATGTAAAAATCTATTACTTATCTGTGCTATCATAAAAATATACAAAGGAGGGGTTTTCTTGATATTGGTTGGACTAACAGGATGGGGAGATCACCCTTCTTTATATAGTAATTTATCTACAGCAAGGGATAAGCTTTTCGATTATAGCGGACATTTTCCAATTGTTGAAGTGGATACTTCCTTCTATGCAATCCCTGCTGAAAGAAATGTGAAAAAATGGTGCTCTGAAACACCGCCTAATTTTCAGTTTGTATTAAAGACTTATCAAGGTATAACAGGTCATCTTCGGGATGAACTTCCCTTTGAAACGAGAAATGACATGTTTGAGTCATTTCGAGCTTGTGCCAAAGCCTTTCAGGACGAAGGGAAGTTAGGAATGGTTCTTGTACAATTTCCACCGTGGTACGATTGTCAGGCTAAAAATGTTACATACATTCGTTATGTAAAAGAACAGTTAAAAGATTTTCCGATTGCTATAGAATTTCGAAACCAAACTTGGTATGCAGAAAATAATCGCGAAATGATGCTGCAATTTTTAAAAGACAATAAGCTAATTCATTCCGTTTGTGATGAACCTCAAGCGGGAAGTGGATCAGTACCATTAGTTAGTGTATCGACATCAAAAGAGAAAGTGCTATTTAGAATTCATGGACGTAATATTCATGGCTGGAGAAATGCGGGGAACAATCAAAATTGGCGTGAAGTTCGATTTTTATATGATTATAATGAAGAAGAACTTCGTCAAATTGCGAAGGTCGTATTAGACCTAAAAGAACAGTCAAAAGATGTTTATGTTTTGTTTAATAACAATTCTGGTCAGCATGCTGCTAAAAATGCAAAACAACTAATGAGCATTTTAGAAATAGAATATAGCGGTTTATCACCAAAACAATTAGATTTATTTGAAGGGGAAATTTAATGGAATATTTATTGTTACTTATCATCGCGCTTTGTTCGGGAATTGTTGGTTCTCTTGTTGGATTAGGTGGGGGAGTTATTTTAGTTCCGGCTACATTATTTATCGGGATTAATCTAGGATATATTCAAGAACTAACTCCTCAATCTGTAGTGGGGTTATCAGTTATTATGATGATCTTTACAGGACTTTCATCTACTTTGTCTTATATGAAGTCCAAAACAGTAGATTATAAGAGTGGATTCATCTTCTTTATCGGAAGTATTCCGGGAACTATGCTTGGTGCATGGGTTAATCAGTATTTAGATTTGCCATCTTTTAACTTGTATTTTGGTATTTTATTAATTATTTTATCAACATTATTACTAGTGAAAGATAAACTTAAACCTGTAAAATGGTTTGTAGAACATGGTACGAAAAAGCAATTTATTGATCATAATGGGAAAGAATATATATATGGTTATCCAATTTGGTTTGCAATCCTTTTAACATTTGTAGTTGGATTTTCTTCAGGATTATTTGGAATTGGTGGCGGTTCAATGATCGTGCCTGCCATGTTATTATTATTCCAATTTCCTCCCCATGTAGCAGTGGCAACTTCTATGTTTTTGGTATTCCTTTCATCTATTGTAAACTCTGCTAGTCATATAGCTTTAGGGAATGTGCCATGGATTTATACAATACCGGTTATCATTGGAGCTTATGTTGGTGCGAAAATTGGCTCTGCATTAAATAAAAAAATGAAATCAGAGACACTCATTTTAGTTTTAAGAATTATCTTATTATTACTAGGTATTCGTTCAATTTTTGATGGATTATTTTAACGATCCGTGCAGAAAATTAATCTGCAATTAATTGATTATTGAAAGATGGTGGCAAGTTTGATCGAGACGATACATTTTTTTCATACGAACGATATACATAGCCACTTCGAATATTGGCCACGCATGCAGTATTACATTAAAGAACAGAGATTGACCTATGCAAAATTAGGGGAACCTAGTTTCCTATTTGATATTGGTGACCATTTGGACCGCTCCAATATTTATACTGAGGCTACACTTGGTAAAGGCAATGTGGAATTGTTAAATGAAGCACAATATGATGTAGTCACGATTGGAAATAATGAAGGAATTACACTTACACATGAAGATTTATACCACTTATATGATGAGGCGAAATTTGATGTAGTAGTGGCAAATTTGCATGTGAAAAGTGGTGTAAATCCTAATTGGATTAAACCTTATGCGATTTTGACGACTAAGTATGGTACTAAAATTGGCGTTGTAGGTGCAACAGCGTCGTTTCCTGCTTTCTACGATGAACTTAATTGGAACATTACTGAGCCAATAGAAGCAATAAAACACGCAGTGAATGAGCTGAAGGATCAGGTGAATATGATTCTTTGCTTATCGCATTTAGGAATTTCAAATGATGAGTTACTTGCAAAAGAGTGCCCTGATATTGATGTCATCTTTGGCTCTCACACTCACCACTTGTTTTTAGAAGGAAAATTAGTTGACCATGTCCTATTAACTGGGTGTGGAAAGTTTGGGATTTATACTGGCCATTTACAAGTTCAATATGACCATCAAAAAAGACGGGTTATTAAAAAAAAAGAAAATGTCATCGAAAATGCATTATTACCTGAAATTGAGAAGGAAGGAACTTTCATAGAGTCCCTTGCTTTAAAAGGTAAGGAACTATTAAATCAACCTGTATTTAGAACATCTAAATCTTATAATAAGGAATGGTTCCATCATTCTAATTTATCTCGAGTTTTTGAGAAATGTCTCATTGAGTTTACAGATGCAGATTGTGCGATGTTCAATGCAGGAATTTTCTTAGGTGGGCTTAAAAAAGGCATTGTAACTAAATATGATATTCATAAAATCTTGCCACATCCCATTAATGCATGTGTGATAGAGTTAAGTGGGGAAGAGTTGAAAGAAGTGCTATTGCTATCTGAAAATGAAGATTGGCCATTATTAGAATTAAAAGGTTTAGGGTTTAGAGGCACCATTTTTGGAAAGCTCTTAACATACCATTTCTCACTTAATGATGATAACGAATTAATTGTTAAAGGACAGAAAGCTGACTTAAATCAAACGTACCGTCTTGCTACACTGGATATGTATACATTTGGCTATTTCTTCCCAAGTTTTAAAGAAGCAAAGAAAAAATACTATTTACCCTTATTTTTAAGAGATATCTTATCGGAATATGGAGAAAAATATCTTTAGCGTTTTTAAATCGTAATGATTTTTACAAAACAAAACGTAATGGCAGACGGGTTTTATATTGCTGAAGTACGTTTATTTTAGCATGTAAATCCTTCTGCACATGTTTTGTTACTATACATAAAATACAACGGATAATAGATATGATTGGAGCTTTAATTAATGAGACTTATTTCACTCGATGTACTTGCACCGGGAATGGTAATCGCTAAATCAATATGGAACGATGCAGGGCGACCATTACTTCAACAAGGTGTTGTAGTATCTCAAACTATGGTTAATCGACTACAACAATTGAATATAAAATATGTGTACATCGATGACGAGATCTCAAAAGGGATTGAAGTAGAAGAGACGGTCCCAGTTGAAAAAAGATTACGTACAGTGAAAAAAATTACAGAATCCTTTAATAAGTTGAAAGGATTGGAAGGAAAAAAAGCTTCTTATATTCTAGACATCCAATCACAAGAGATCGGAAATATGATTGATGGATTATTAGAATCGATTCTTGAAAGTAAGGAAATGTTAACCGTATTAACGGATTCTTATATATACGATGAATATTTATATCAACACTCCTTCCAAGTAACTTTATATGCACTTGCCATCGCAAAAGAGCTTGGCTATAGCTATAAGGAAATAAAGCTAATTGGAATTGGTGCCATTTTACATGATGTTGGTAAATTGCAAATTCCAACGAACATCTTATTTAAGCCAGGCAAATTAACAGATGAAGAATATGAAACGGTGAAAAACCATGCTCAATTTGGATTTGATATTTTAAGAAATTTGCATTCCATTTCTTTATTGGTCGCACACTGCGCATATCAACATCATGAAAGACTTGATGGTAGTGGTTATCCACGTGGCATTGTGGAGAAAGACATTCATCCATATGCAAAAATTATTGCGGTAGCAGATGTATTTGATGCGGTTACTTCAGATCGAGTATATCGCAATAAACTACTTCCTTCCCAAGGAATTCAACTTCTCGAATCTGGAAGCGGCGTTCTATTCGATACAAAAGTAGTTGAGGCATTAAAGAGAAGTATTGTTCATTATCCGAATGGTACGATTCTTTTACTTTCAGATGGTAGAAGAGGTGTTGTTGCAAAACAAAACCTAAATAATTCTGAACTTCCTCAAGTTCGTATATTTGAGGAAAATAACGCCATATTAAAGTCGACATATATATTGAATCTAGAAGAACATCCAGAGGTGTCCGTGGAAAAGGTTGAGACACAATACATTAAACAAGCCGAATAGAAATCTTCTCCTATTCATAAATTTATATAGAGTCTCGGAATAAATAACAATTTTTCTGGGTGAAATGAACCAAAATTACTGGAAATTGGATTGGAATGGCCTGCACACTCATTATTTTCATTGTATTTTCAAAAATGTCCATGACAAAGAAACCTATTGCCATTA
>NZ_JBMIRP010000044.1:0-5953 GCF_049202975.1 Ureibacillus sp. MALMAid1270
TCGTATAGTTAGAACCTTTTAACCTCACAAATAATTTAAGGGTTACGCCCCTTAAATTATTTGTGAGGCGAGCAAGCGATAGCGCGCTAGATTCAGAGTGAAATCTCAATTTCTTCTGTCCATTTTCTTGACATAGTATCAGTATAATGAAGAACTTGATCTAATTGTTCAAGAAAAGTTGTACGATTCAGATAAACAGTTATATTATTTAGAAACTACAAATAAAAATGATGTTTTTTATGTCTCGAAATATATACAAAAAATAAGAGAAATTATTAAAACGCAGGGGAAAAATGGAAGTTATAGCATTAGTGCACAAAATCCCTATCTAATTATTAAAAATATTTTTAATTCAAGTCCTGAGTTAGCTGAAATTAATATGGTGAGAAATACAATTACGACATGTGTTGACTCATTATTGGCAGATAATCTATCATATCCAGATAAAATAAGTGCAACTCAATTAATTATTTTTATAAAAACAAAGTTTAATTTGGTACAGTATGATTACAGTAGTTTATATTTTCGATTAAAAGAAAAAGAAAATTTCCTACAATTAGGAATAGATGATTTATTACAAAAACATTCCAGATTAACATTAAAGTTTAATTTTAGAATGTTGGAAATGATATTAGGAGAATTGGAAAATGTTGAATTAATAGAGATTTTATCTGAAATAAATAATGAAGATGATTTTGAAAAAATACAATGTTTAAAAGCAATTATTAATGCTATTAATAATAATAATTTCCAAGGACTTGATTATGGTATTCAAAATATTTTAATTCAATTTGTCTTTGGTTTGAAAGATCATAACAATCAAGATATTAGATATTTAGTGGTAAGGATCCTATTAAAAATGATTACTTATAAGAATAAAAGGGCTATTTTAACACAGCTTTCTAAATCTATGGACTACGATAATGTATATATAAAAAATTTAATAATTAGTAATCTAGATTTGCTAAACATAATAGATAATGATGTTGCACAACTGATGATAAAGAAAGCATTAGTAGATAATCACTATTTTGTCAGAGTAAGGGCACATGAATTTCTTATGAATAATCCGGAAATACACGTTAATTAAATTTAACAGTTATTTGGTAAAAAGTTTCTATTTATCAAGATAATTGATTTCTTTTCTTTTTAGGGGACTGTAAAGTAGCAACAGTCCCTTATTCTTATTCCTCCACCAAATAATGATAAATATCATACTGCACAGGCTGCTCTAACACCAAATTCATCGTAACAACTGAAAGATCTTTGCCTTTCCCATCAGGCATCATTTCATTTTTCGCACTTTCTTCTGCAATATCAACTTCCCCTAAATAGTAGAAGTCACTACCTTCACCATCATCTTTTTTCGTAAATAAGTGAATTTTTAGTCCAGATTCTTTATAAGATAAAATAGTTTTTACCTCATTTGATTCTAGCGTTAAACGGTTACGAGTGAACCATCTAAATAGGTCAGGAGATAGGAATTCATCGCCATATGCTTGGCTGGTTTCTACTTCATCTTTCTTGTGATATGTCACGAAAATAGGGCAAGTATTATGTTTTGCACGATATCCATATATTGTAGATGAGTCGTCATGTGGCCAATTTAATAATCTACATGCATCACGACGCGAATATTTTTCATACAACGTCATAGCTTTTGTCTTATCATATTTTTCATTTTTAATGTATGCACATTGTATAATGTCCTCAATATATCCTCTAAAATTAGAGTCTTGAAGACTTTCTTGGATTTCTTCATTAAAAACATAGTTTCCATCAACTATTTCAATAACAGGCTTAAATCCATACTTTTTAATATCATTTTGGACGAAGAACTGTAATGAAAAGATTGTTTCTACTGATGTTATCGTTTTATCGTCTACGTAAGTGCCGTAGTCACGAAGTTTTTGAACGTAATTCTCTTTAGAGATAGAATCATTTTCTAACAAAGACTCAATGAGGATAACTTCATGAATTCTTTTTCCATTTAAAAATTCCTTCGAAACCATAGTTATTACTGATTGTTCGTAATCAGTAAGTGATGGAATATCCTCATTCATTTTTAATAGAAACTTGTAGTAGTTATCCGAGTATCCAATAACTACTTCTGGATCTAGCGAGTTTTGAGACATGAAATCATGTAATGTAGGGATTCTACCTAAACGATTTTTCACTTCTATATACGCATCTTTTAAAGTCTTCAAAGTTGATAAATTAGTATTGTTAATTGCATCGAAAATTCGTTTCTTTGCAATTTCTTCAAAGTTAATAGTAGAAACGCCGCTAATATAATCCGTATTTACTGTTCTACGGCGAACATTATCTTTATTCATTGATTGGTCCCCAGATAATGCAATTGGGATTAAATAATTGTTTTTATAGTTTCCTATAAAATCGATGATCGTTACATAATCTTTTGAATCATGCTTTCGTAACCCACGTCCAAGTTGTTGAATGAAGATGATGCTCGATTGTGTTTGGCGAAGCATGACAATTTGGTTTAAGAAGGGGATATCGATACCCTCGTTAAAAATATCCACAGTTAAAATATACTGAAGTTCTCCATTCTCCAATTTCCGTATCGCGTCTTCACGTTCATCCTGTGAACTATCACCTGTTAGAGCGATTGTTCGAAGTCCTTCACGATTTAAAGCGGTAGAAAGTTCATATGTTTCATCTTTTCGACTACAGAAAATTAAGCCTTTAACTCGATCACCTGAATGTCCATAATAGTTTATTTTTTCAATAATATGATGAACACGTTCATAAGAAACGAGATTTCTTAATTCAGTAGCATCATCTATTAGTTCGCCATCTTTTTCATAATCTAAAACTCCAAAGTAATGGAAAGGGCAGAGCATATCTTCTTCAAGTGCTGCTTGTAAACGGATTTCATAGGCAATATTGTAATCGAATAATTCATAGATATTGAAGCTGTCTGTACGTTCAGGTGTTGCAGTCATACCTAATAGAAACTTTGGTGTGAAGTAGTTTATTACTTTTAGGTAAGAATCTGCACCAGCTTTATGGACTTCATCTATTAAAATATAATCAAATTGATCCTTTGCAAATTCTTGAAGATAGTTATCTTTTGAAACAGTTTGTATTGTTGCAAACAAATATTTCGCATTGACTTCCTTTGAATTTCCAGAAAGGATGCCGAAATCTTCTTCATGCCCTCCGAGAATTTTTCTATAATCCTGCATAGCTTTCTTCAAAATTTGTTCGCGGTGAACAATAAACAGCATTTTTTTCGGTCCAAAGTTACGAACATCAAAGGCAGACAAATATGTTTTCCCGGTACCTGTCGCGGAAATAATTAAACCTTTTTCTGCACCAGTTGCACGAAGTTCTTTTAATTGTTCTAAAGCGACAGACTGCATT
Organism: Ureibacillus sp. MALMAid1270; assembly: GCF_049202975.1. Lineage (NCBI taxonomy): Bacteria > Bacillati > Bacillota > Bacilli > Caryophanales > Caryophanaceae > Ureibacillus > Ureibacillus sp. MALMAid1270. The sequence goes on from NZ_JBMIRP010000044.1 coordinate 3,388, forward strand.
TTATTTGGTTTGATAGATAGACTTTCAGCTAGTGAATTGGTTAAATACTTTGTATTAAGCTCTAGTGCATTTGAAGAAACAGTATTTATAAACGGTTGTAACACGTGAACTTGCTTGTAATCAGCAATCCATTCCTCTGTTAAAACAATCCCTTCATCCCAAGCAGTTTCAAATTGGTTTTTAAAATGTTGGATGATTTCGCCGTTCTCTAATGAGGTTAAAAACACATTCCACTCATAGTTTGCTTTAAGTGCACTATCTGTTAAATTTGAGCTACCTACGATAAGAGAATAATAGTCTTTGTGTTCAAAGATATAACCCTTAGCATGAAATCCTTTTTCCCCAGTTAGTCGAACTTCAACGTTATCTAACTTCAATAGCTCTTTAAACATTTTTGGTTGATTAAAATTTAAGAATGTTGAAGTCAAAATACGTCCTTTAATTCCTTTTTGTTTCAAATCATAGAGCATTGTTTTTAATGTAGCTAGTCCACCTTCAGTTATAAAGGCAACTGAAAAGTAAAATGTCTTACAAGTTTTTAATTCCTGAAGTAATGTTGATAGAACAGATTCATGGTGTTTATTTGTAAGTAATTTTGGTTTAAATGTTGCAGAAACTGGTTTGTTTTGATCAATAAATCCTTTATGTAAAGAATTCTCAATTTTTTGGATCAGTTGCTGTTGATTCATTTGATAACCGCCATTTCATCGAATTATTTTTCGTTTGCAATTTTTTCTACAGCTGGAATATCAGCAGGTGCAAAGTCTAGTTCACTAATCTCATCTCGTGAAACCCATTTAGATTCAGCGTGTTCTAATGCAACAGGTTGTCCTTCAATAAGTTTTGCTTTATATGTTTCAAGTCGAACAATCACTTTTTCGTACTCATATGTAGTATCTTCAACTTTCTCTCCTACTTCAATTGAGCAGTTAAACTCTTCTTTAATTTCACGTTGGAGTGCTTCTTGTGGTGTTTCATCAACTTCAATCTTCCCACCTGGAAACTCCCAGTAGTTTGGTAAGGACATTTCGGGACTTCTTAATGCACAGAATATTTCATTGTTTTCATTTTCAATAATTGCTCCAACTACATGGACAGATTTTTTCATGATAGTTACCACCTTTCGCTTCATTAACTTATTTTGAGAATCTATATTAAACATTCAAGGTTATGATAATAATTATACTAAAGGAATAGTCATTCTTTAAGTGAACTAGGGATTTATTTATTATTTGATATTTAGTAGGAGAAGGAAAGAAGCTAGCAACCCAAAATAGTCGCTAGCTTCTTCTAGCATTCACCATAATCTCTATCATTTCCTGAACCGTATACGGCGGGTTCTTCCTGTGCAGCATCGCATGGCAGTTTGGACAGACTGGAACTAAATCCTCGACTGGATCGATTTCGTATTCTTCACCAATGTCACTTAGCGAAACGAGATGGTGAACGTGAATGAAGTTTTTCCCGATTTCTCCATACGTCTCTTCAAAATCGAAATCACAGACTGCACATAAGTAGCCATGCACTTCAAGGCAGCGTTCTCTTGCTAATGGATTTCTTTCGTATTTATTCACAAAGACCGATTGAACAGAGCCTTCTTTTAACGTGTCAGCGTAGGATACCTGTTGTGCCGAAGAGGAACTTTGAAGGATGGTCATAATGTCATGGAAAGTATCGGCAGTTAATGGGATAGATGAGCTTTGGAAGCCATTCTTCAAAAAATAATCATAACTAATCCCTAAATCCTGCATTTCATCTAAATAGATTGGTTTCTCTAATAGGTTATGAAGATATTTTATGGGCACTCGGAGTCTTGCTTTTTCATTATCTTCTTCCTCATACCAATGGCCGTCTGGGGTAGCCATTAACGTAGGTGCGCCTGTTATTTCTACAATTGCATAAATCCCAGGGCGTAGCTTTTGCTTCCCGTTTAATTGAGCTAATGTTCGGTTATCAACACCCACTCGAATAACGCCCAAATCTCCAATTTTAACGGAATATTGATCACTTTCTCTAATCGCAAAATAATCGTCTACTTTGCCTGATTTCAGAAAATCATCAATTGCCCATTTTTGTGGGTTACAAATGAATGTCCAATAACCTGTTGAATCAAGTTTTTTCTTTTCTTTAGCCATTTTATCAATTCCTTTACTTAATTTACTCCAAATAATTCCTTAGCAATAAAATTTTATCATTAAGCTTTAATAAATTCTGATTGTATACATCTTTTTTATCCCTTAATAAATTTAATAAAGGAAGCGCTCAAAAGTATAAGCTACACCATTTGCATTAATTTCCTTCATATTTTATCAATAAGGCGTTTACTTTGGTTTTTGATTGCTCGTGGTCATTCACTTTATAGCAATAGTGTGAAGAGGCATAATCGATTATAATGGTAGTATTAATAAAAAAATTTGCGAAAGTAATAATAGAGTCTCGGAATAAATAACAATTTTTCTGGGTGAAATGAACCAAAATTACTGGAAATTGGATTGGAATGGCCTGCACACTCATTATTTTCATTGTATTTTCAAAAATGTCCATGACAAAGAAACCTATTGCCATT